>NZ_BAAKJE010000048.1:0-60205 GCF_059704565.1 Massilia sp. NBRC 108631 | reverse complement strand
TGGCCGCCAGCAGGGCGGCCAGGCCGGCGTCGACGTTCTCGGTGTTGCGCATGTAGTGGCCTTCGGCGGCAATGCTCATCTTGCGCTTCTGGAGCGCCAGCAGCAGGCCTTCCTTGCCCACCTTGCCATAGGTGTCCTCCTGGTAGAACAGGCCGAATTTGGTAACGCCGGCGTCGCTGACCAGCCGTTCGACCTGCATCTCGATCTCGTTGAAGTAGGACGAGCGGATGTTGAAGACGTACTTGTTGACCGGCGCGCGCAGGAATTCGGCGCCGGTGAAGGCGCCGAAGAACGGCACGGCATTGTCGACCACCAGCGGCAGGGCAGCCTTGCTGGTGGGCGTGCCCACATAGCCGAACAGGGCGAACACGTTGTCTTTCTTGATCAGCTTTTCGGTGGCGCTGGCGGTGCGCGGCGGATCGTAGCCATCGTCCTCGCTGACCAGGGTGATCTTGCGTCCGTTGATGCCGCCGGCCGCGTTCACCTTCCTGAAGTATGCCTCGCTGCCAGACTTGATACCCTGGCCCAGGCCCGCAGTCGGCCCGCTCAGCGCATTGGCCATGCCGATCTTGATTTCGGTGGCGGTGACCCCGCTTTCGGCCCTGGCAGCCGAAGTGAGCGAAGCGAGCGACAGCGACGCCAGGAACAGGGCGGCGGCAGAAATATGCATTTTGGTTGTCATCGTTTCCACCTTTCAGGTTGAGCCGGCGTGTAGCAGGAGCGCTGGACCACAGTAGCCGTTTCAGTCCCTGCTGACAAGTGCCCGCTGTGCCTGGCGCAACAGCCACAGGCGGAATTGCTCCAGCGCGGGCGTGTCCGGCGCCGTCTCCGGCGTCACCAGGTAGTAGGCGCGCTGGCCGCCCAGCGGCTTGTCGCATACAACCTGCAATTCGCCCCTGAGCAGTTCGGCTTCCACCAGCATGCGCGGCAGCAGGGCCACGCCCAGGCCGTGCGCGGCGGCCACCGCCTGCATGGAAAACAATTCGTAGCGGGGGCCGTGCATGGCCAGCCCGGTCTCCACGCCCATGGCGTCGAACCACTGGCGCCAGGCGTCGGGACGGGTGCTTTGCTGCAGCAGCGGCAGGCGCGCGATGTCCTGCGGCCCCCAGCGCCTGCGCCCCGCCAGCAGGCGCGGACTGGCCACCGGCAGCACGGTTTCCGGCATCAGCATCACCGCGCGCGTGCCGGCCCAGTTGGCGATCTGCTCCGGGCTGCCGGCATACAGCGCGGCGTCGAATTCGGCTTCGGCGAACATGAAAGGGCGGGTGCGCGCGTCCACGTGGACCACGATGTCCGGATGGCCGGCGTGCAGGTCCGCCAGGCGCGGCAGCAGCCAGCGGGTGGCAAAGGTGGGCACGGAGGCCAGCCGGATGGTGCCGCCGGCGCCTTGCCCGGCCATCGCGTCCAGCGTGTCGCGCTCCAGTCCGGCCAGGCGCAGCGCCACCTGGCGCGCATAGGCTGTGCCGGCCGGCGTGAGGGCCACGCCGTGCCGGGTGCGCTGGAACAGGCGCACGCCGAGGAAGTCTTCCAGCGCCGCCACCTGGCGCGACACGGCGCCCTGCGTCAGCGACAGTTCGCGCGCGGCGTTGGTGTAGCTCTCGTGGCGGGCCGCCGCCTCGAAGCAGGTCAGCGATTGCAGCATCGGGATCTTGCGTGTCATGGCGTGTTATGAGCTTTGTTCATATCTGGGTGAGTATAAATCGTTTGCCGGGAACCCGTGGCGCCACTAAGATCAGGCCATCCTTTCACCCCGCACACTGAGCACACCGAGGCCGACATGACCAAGACCGCATTCAACTGGAGTTCCCCACTGCTGCTGGACGAGCAGCTGCATGCCGAAGAACGCGCCGTGCGCGACGCGGCGCGCGAGTATTGCCAGGGCCGCCTGGCCGGGCGCGTGCTGGAGAACTTCCGCCACGAGCAGACCGACGCTTCCATCTTCCGCGAGATGGGCGAGCTGGGCCTGCTGGGGGTGACCATTCCGGAGGCTTACGGCGGCACCGGCTTGAACTACGTCTGCTATGGCCTGGTGGCGCGCGAGGTGGAGCGCATCGACTCGGGCTACCGCTCGATGATGAGCGTGCAGTCCTCGCTGGTGATGGTGCCCATCTATGAGTTCGGCAACGAGGTCACGCGGCAAAAGTACCTGCCCAAGCTGGCCGGCGGTGAATTCATAGGCTGCTTCGGCCTGACCGAGCCGGATCACGGCTCCGACCCCGGCTCCATGGTCACCCGCGCCCGCAAGACCGACGGCGGCTACCTGCTGTCCGGCGCCAAGATGTGGATCACCAACAGCCCGATCGCCGACGTGTTCGTGGTGTGGGCCAAGGACGATGAGGGCGCGATCCGCGGCTTCGTGCTGGAGAAGGGCTGGAAGGGCCTGAGCGCTCCCGCCATCCACGGCAAGATGGGCCTGCGCGCCAGCATTACCGGCGAAATCGTGATGGACAACGTGTTTTGCCCCGAGGAGAACGCCTTCCCCGATGTGCGCGGCCTGAAAGGCCCGTTCACCTGCCTGAACAGCGCCCGCTATGGCATCGCCTGGGGCGCGCTGGGCGCGGCAGAGGACTGTTTCGAGAAGGCGCGCCAGTACACGCTGGACCGCAAACAGTTCGGCCGGCCGCTGGCCGCCAACCAGCTGATCCAGAAGAAGCTGGCCGACATGCTGACCGAGATCGCCATGGGCCTGCAGGGCTGCCTGCGCCTGGGCCGCATGAAGGACGAGGGCACGGCGGCGGTGGAGCTGACCTCGATCATGAAGCGCAACAGCTGCGGCAAGGCGCTCGACATTGCCCGCATGGCGCGCGACATGATGGGCGGGAACGGCATCAGCGACGAATTCGGCGTGATCCGCCACCTGCTCAACCTGGAAGTGGTGAACACCTACGAGGGCACGCACGACGTGCACGCGCTGATCCTCGGCCGCGCCATCACCGGCTTGCAGGCCTTCTCCTGAGCTGAGGGGATGCCAGCGGCATGCGGATGCGGAGCGGAGCAAGCAGCGCGGCGGGCGAGCGCTTTTGCATGTCGCGGTGGACCGAGATCGGCCAGGAAAAGCGCTGCATCACCTGCGGCGAGTACTGGCCGGCGGACGCCGAGTTTTTCGAAGCGGCCAAGAAGACGCGGGACCGGCTGTCGCCGCGCTGCATCGCCTGCATTGTGGAGAAGACCTGGTCATCGGTGCTGGTCGCCGCGCGGTGAAGGCCGCGCCGGCGGTTACGCTGGGCGCAGCAGCGCGGCGTCGCCCTTCAGCGCGAACGGCACGCCGCGCGCCCAGCGGTTGGACGACAGAGAGAAGGTCAGCGCGCGCACCTGGTGGTACCAGCCGGCCGGCACGTACAGCATGTCGCCCGGGCCGACGATGACCTCCACCATGGCGGCCTGGCGGGCCAGCGGGAACTTGTCGAAGTCCGGCGCTTCCGGGTCGAACGGAGAGCCGAACAGGATGGCGTTGGCCTCGCTGGGATAGAGGAACTCATCGTGGTGGGGCGGCGACAGGAAGATGCGCTTGGTGCCCCAGATCTGCGCGAAGATGTTGTCGTCGTAGTCGCAATGCAGCGGCGTCACCGTGCCGGCCGGGCCGATCCAGAAGCGCGGCGGCCCCATTTTCTCCAGGTAACCGGGCCAGTGGCACAGGCGGTTCAATTCGCGCAGTTCCAGGTTGCCCAGGTAGGGGGGCAACGGATGCGTGCCGGTTTGCACCAGGTCCAGGTACTCCAGCATGGTCATGTCCTGCATGGCGCGGTCGACGGCGAAGGCGGTGTTGATATAGTCGCCCACCCGTGCGCGCACCGGCAGGTGGCTGTAGTGCTCGCGCAGGGTTTCGGGCGGCAGGGCGGTCAGCGGCCACTTGTTTACCAGCCCCGTGATCAGGAAGGGCAGGCCCTGCGCGGCCCGGGCGCGGAACGCTGCCGCGTCGAGCACGCCCAGGCGCGGCACTTCGGTGATGGCGGGCAGGCTGCGCCCGGCGCGCCGGATCGCCTGCCGCATTTCATCGATTGACGTGACGCCGCGCACCAGCGCGTCTTTCTGCTCGCGCGCCAGCTTCCTGGCGGCGGCATCCTCCGGCCGGGTGGGCCGCGATGCCTCCAGCGGCGGCAATTTTTTCTCTTTTGACATCGGCTTCACCATCTCTTCTTTGCTGTCCTTGGCTATGCCAGGCGGGCAGACAGCATAACGCATGCGATGGAGATGTTCCAGCCCCGGCCTGCAGGGGAGGCGGCCGCGTGGGATAATGGCCGGCTGCCCACGATACCGCCGCCTCCGCATGCTCGACATCCTTGCCATCGTCAGTCCCATTTACATCATCCTTTTCCTCGGCTACGCCACCACGCGCGCCGGGCTGTTCGGCAAGGGCGAGCTGCTCACGTTCGGGAAATTCGTCATCAAGCTGGCACTGCCGGCGCTGGTGTTCAACGCCATCGCGCAGCGCCATATCGCCGACATCATCGTTCCCGGCTATCTGCTGGCCTATACGGCCGGCGCGCTGGCCATGCTGGGCGGCGCCTATGCGGTGGGCCGCAAGGCCGCTGGGCTGAGCCACCAGCAGGCGCTGCTGCATGCGATGGGCATGTGCAGCTCGAACAGCAGCTTTATCGGCTACCCCATCTTGCTGCTGGCGCTGCCGTCGGTGGCCACGACGTCGCTGGCGCTGAACGTGGTGGTGGAAAACGTGGTGATGCTACCGCTGCTGCTGGTCCTGCTGGAGACCAGCGTGAAGCAGGCAGGCGCGGACCAGCGGGGCTGGCGCCGCGCGCTGACGGCCACCTTGCGGCAGCTGGCGCGCAATCCGCTGGTTGTGGCCTTGCTGGCGGGGCTGGCCGTGTCCTTGCTGGAGCTGCCGCTGCCGTCGCCGCTGGGCCGCAGCATCACCATGTTCGCGCAGACCAGCGGCGCGCTGGCGGTGTTCGTCATCGGCGGCACACTGGTGGGGCTGCCGATGCGCGGTGTGGCGCTGAAGGTGGCGCCCATCGCGCTGGGCAAGCTGGTGATGCATCCGCTGGCGGTGGCGCTGGCCGTGGCCAGCCTGCCGTTGGTGGGCATGGCGCCGCTGGCGCCGGAACTGCGCAACGCCGCCATCCTGATGGCGGCCATGCCGATGATGAGCATCTACCCCATCCTGGCGCTGCCCTACGGCTTTGCCGACCGTGGCGCCGCAGCGCTGGTGCTGGCCACCGTCGGCTCCTTCGCCACGCTCAGCGCCTTGCTGTGGCTGCTGGGGAGCCTGGCGTAGACCGATCGGGCCCCACGCGGCCCGATCGCTCCCCTCGGCCTGGCCCTTTTAGTTGACGCAGCCCTTGGTGCGGATGCGGTCATACGCGGCCTTGGCCTGCACCAGGCCGTAGCCGTAGTAGACGTCGCGGCCCGGTGCGCCCAGGTCCAGCGCCGACTTGTCCAGCGTGCTGCGGATCTGCTCCGCCGTGCAGGCCGGGAAGTAGCTCCACACCAGCGCCGCCACGGCCGACACGTGCGGCGTGGCCATCGAGGTGCCGTCGAACAAGGCATAGTTGACTGCCTTGATGTCGATGGTCGCGCTCTGGCCCAGCTGGTTTTGCAGCGCCGCGCCCTCTACCCCGGACGCCGTCACCGACGGAATGGTGGTCGCAACGCCGCCCAGCGTGCCGCTGAAGCCTTCCGGCGCGTTGTTGTAGACCACGGCGCCCACGCCGCCGCTGGCCTGGCAATTGGCCACTTTTTCACCGAAGGTGATGCTGCCGCGCGCGATCAGGCACACCTTGCCCGCCACCGCCGTGTTCACCTGGTCGCCCAGGCCGAATGCGGCCAGCGGCGCGGTCACGGTGCCGGCCGGCGTGCCATCCATGCTGCCGGGCGCATAGCTGGTGGCGCCCACCTTCAGGGTGGCGACGCGGCCCTGGCCCATCGGCACGGTGGACAGCACCTGCACCCCCGGTGCGGCGATTTCCACTTTTGGCGTGAACTGCGAGAAGTCGGCAACCAGCTTGTTTTCGTCCAGCGCCGCCACCGACATCACGCTGGCGTAGCCGGCAGGGTAGGACTGCGCGTTATTGCCGTCGTTGCCCGCCGCCGCAATGGACAGCACGCCGCGCTGCGCCAGCGCGTTGAAGGCGCGCTCCTCGCCCCGGCTGGGCACGTCGCCGCCCAGCGACATGCTGATGATGTTGGCGCCGGCGTCACCGCACTTGTTCGCCGCCGCGATCAGTGTCGATGTATAGGTCCATTCCTCCGGGCCGAACACCTTGACGATGTGCAGGTTGACCTGGCGGTTGGGGAGCACGCCCACCACGCCGGTCGCCGCATTGTTGAGCGCCGCGATGGTGCCCGCCACATGGGTGCCATGATGGTTTTCGTCCGTGTACCACGGGCCGGTGCCCGGGTTGGTATGGCCGCTCAGGCGGTTGCCAGCCAGGTCCTCGTGTGCGCGGTCGATGCCGGAGTCGATGATGCAGACGGTGCGGTTGCCGGCATAGGTGTCGGGCAACTGGTCGGCCTGTACCATCGGTATTCCGTATGGCACCAGCTGGCCTGCCAGATAGGGCGCGCCGGTGGACGGCGTGCTGGCGGCTGGCCCGCTGGGGCGGCTGCGGGCCAGCAGCTTGCGCCGGCCGTCTTCCTCGACAAACTCGATGTGCGGGCTGTTGCGCAGGTCTCCCAGTGCCTTGGACGGCACTTCGGCGGCGGCGGCGTCGATGGACGGCAGATCCTCCTTGATGCTGCCCCTGGCGGCCGCGATGGCGGCCTTGCCGTTCTGCTGCGCGCCTTTCTTGAAGGCGACGATGACGCGCACGTTATCCGGCTGCGCGGCGGCGGCGGCGCTGGCGCTGACGGCGGCGGCCGTCAGGCCCAGTGCGAAGAGTGCGCTTGACTTGCTGTTTTTGGCTAAGAACATGTTGTCGTCCCATGGCTGAAAGTTCGATCGAAGCGCCCGTGGATGAGGCGTATGGCAACCGATCTTAGTCAGCAGTCAATTGACGGTCAATCATGATGATTGGCAATTTCAAGATAAAAGCAACACCTGGGGAGGGGACTTGCAGCGCCCCGGCGCAGAGCCGGAGCGCTTTGGCTCAGCGCTTGCCGGTTGCCCGCCGGCGCTGCGTCAGGGCCATGCCGGCCAGGCCGGCGCCCAGCAGCAGCAGGCTGGCCGGCTCCGGCACTACCGTGACGCCGGGATCGGAAACAACGGCGCCGATGCTGCCCTTGCCGCCCGCGGTCAGTGCCGGGGTCCAGCTGAAATCGGCCAGGGCCAGGCTGAGCGGGTTGTACGTCCCCAGCGGCGCGATGTCCTGGTCGAAGGCGGACACCAGGAAGTGCGACACGTAGCCGGTGAGCGGATCGTAGTCGCCGTCCAGGGTCAGGTCGAAGGACAGCACGCCGCCGAAGGTGGCGGTGTGCGACAGATAGTTGGAGGTGTCGTTGCGGAACTGGAAGCCGCCCGGCACCGCCGTCCAGCCGTAGTTCAGGTCCAGCGCGCCGAAGCCGGCCAGGTTGCTGACCACCGCGGTGGCCAGCGGCACGCCTGCGCTGGCGCTGAGCTGCATGTCCAGGTAACCGCTCGCCGCGCCGAAGGTGGACGTGTCGATGCTCACATGGATGGTGGCGGCGCTGGCCGGGGCGCTGCCGGCCGCCAGCGGCAAGGCCAGCGACAGTGCCAGCGCCGGCGCCAGCATCAGCTTGCGTGCCAGTGTCCGCGCCAGTTTCCGCGCCGGAGTCTGCGCAAGCGCGCGCAGCGCGGCGGAGAGCAGGTGCTGGCCCTGCTGTCGAATATTGAGTTTCATGTCATGTCTCCTTAGAAGCTGCCTTTGTACAGCACGGGCGTGTAGGCGACCACGCTGCGTGCCGGGTTGGTGAAGGTCAGCGGCACGCTGACGGTGGCGCCGGCGTTCAGCGGGCCGGGCAGGGTGATGTAGGGTGCGCCGGCGTCGGTGCCGCTGGCATTGTCCAGCGTCAGCCCGGCGGTCAGGCCGGTCAGCTTCAGCTGCAGGGGGCCTGCAAGCGCCGCGCCGCCGGTGTTGGTCACCGTGACGCTGCCGAGGTACTTGCCGGTGGCGCGGTTGAGCAGGGCGCCTTGCTGCGTCATCTTCACGCTGGCGCTCACGTCCTGCGCGGCCATTTGCACACTGCCATGGAAGCGCACTTCGGACAGGTTGCCGAACCAGTTATTGCCGTTGAAGATGCGGATATAGCGGTAAGGCACGGCGCCGGCCACCGGCAAGGTTTGCCAGTCCTGCGTCGTCACCGCCGCTGCGGTCAGGGTGGTCCAGCTGGCGTTGTCGTTCGAGCCCTGCACCACGGTGCCCTTGGCGCGCGCGGCCTGGTCCTGGCGGGCCGCCATTTCCACGCCGGTCAGCGTGGCCTGGTTGCCCGCCTTGAAGTCGAACGTGATGTAGCTGGCGGTGCCGAAATTGCCGGTGCCGGTGCGGTAGTCCGAGCTGGTGCCCAGGTTGGAGTCGAACAGCGAGTTCGTGATGGACAGCGTGGTGGCGGCCGGCCGGTTGACGGTGGAGTCGATCAGGGTGGCGATGCCGGTCACGTTCTTGATCACGTCCGCCTCGTCCACCAGCGTCAGCAGGGTGCCGTCGGTGGTGGCCGTGTTCGGGTAGCCGTCCTTGCCGGCCTGCGTCTTGTAATTGATGGCGAAGCCCACCGCGCCCGGCGCCGAACCTTGCGGCAGCACCGCGCTGGCGGTGAAGTTGACGTTGTCGGTAGTGGCCACGGTGGCCGGCACGCCATGAATGGTGGCGCTGACGTTGCTGATGGCCTGCTTGGCCGTGAACGCCACCTTGACGGTGTTGCCCGGCACCACGCGGCCGCGCAGCGCCTGCGCCGACGACAGCGACGCGGCCGAGATCATGTTCACCGACGCCACCGCGCCGTACAGGCGCACTTCGGACATGTTGCCATACCAGGCATTGCCGTTCACCACGCGGATGTAGCGGTATGGCTGCAGGCTGTTGATCTTCAAGGTCTGCCAGTCCGGCGAGCCGTTCGAGGCCGGGGAAATGGTGTCCCAGGCCGTGTTGTCGTTCGAGCCTTGCACCACGGTACCGTTGATGCGGCTTGCGTACTGGTCCTGCCGGCCAATCACCTCGACCCGGTCCAGGGTGGCCTGGCCACCGCCCTTGAAGTCGAACTTGAGCCAGCCGCCGTTGCCGGAGCCGTTGACGCGGAAGTCGGTGAAGCTGCCGAGGTTGTTGTCGAGCAGCAGCGTGGCCTGCGCCAACACGTCGGCCTGGTTCCTGCCGCTGGAGTCGCTCAGGGCCGTCAGGCCGATCGGGTCGATCAGGCCGGTCTGGTCGGAGATGAACAGGGAGGTGTCGTCGGTGGTGAACAGGGTCGGCTCGGCGTCGACGCCGGCCGCCGTTTTGTAGTTGATGACGAATTTCACGGCGCCGGCCGGGGCGCTGGCGCTGGCGATCCAGGTGGCGGTCCAGTTCACGTTGTCGGTGGTGGAGACCGTTGCCGCCTGGCCCTGCACCATCACGTTGACGTTGTTGATGGCTTCCCTGGACTTGAAGGCCAGCTGCACCGTGTTGCCGGGAACGATGCGCTTCTTCAGGCTTTGCGCCGAGCTGATGGAAACCGACGCGATCTTGTTGACGGTTTCATGGCGCTGGCCGAAGATGCGGAATTCGCCCACTTCCAGGATGGCGTAGGTGGGCTGCACCATCTGCAGCTTGAAGAAGCGGAAGCGACGGTCCCTCAGCGCGTCCTGCACCGGCAGGGTCTGCATGTCGTCCGAGATCACGGTCAGGCCTGGCGTCAAGCGGGTCCAGTTCTCGTTGTCGTCGGAGCCGAACATGGCCACGCCGCCGATCCGTTCGGGGAAGCTGGCGCGCACCTGCATCTGGAAGCCCGACGCCGAGGCCTTGAAGTCCGGGCCGAAGTCCATGATGTGCGCCAGGTTGGGCGCGTAGGTGCCGGGCGCGGTGGACCAGCTGGTCGGCGTGTTGTCCATCAACAGCGGCACGGCGTTGCCGAAGGTGGAGGTCTTGAACATGTTACGGTAGTTCATGCTGCCGTCGGCCAGCAGCGGAGTCAGTTCCTGCAAGCCCTGCACGGCGCTGTTCAGTGCCGCCAGCTTTTGCTGGAACACCGCGTCGCTGGCGCTGGCGGCCGCGCCTGCAATGTCGGCATAGGCCGCGTTGTAGGTCTCCAGCGTGGACGCCACGTACAGCGTCCCGGCCTTGTAGGCGGCATTGACGGCAGTGATGGCGCCCTGGCGGTCGCCCGCCACGGTGATCTGCACGAGCTTGCTGGTGATGGTGGTGCCGTCCGAGGTGGTGATGACAAAGCTGTAGCTGCCCGCCTGCGCCGGCAGCCAGGAGAAGGCGCCGGTGGCGGTGTCGAAGGTGGCGCCGGCCGGCAGGTTGTCCACCTGGTAGGTCAGCACGTCGCCCGCGCCGGCGTCGGTGGCGGCAAAACTGTGGTTGATGGCGGCGCTGGAGCTGGCGTAAGTCACCAGGTTCAGGTCCGCGTCGCCGCCGGTGAACACGGGCGTGGTGAAGCTGCCGCCCTGCACGTTGATATGGTCGATGTCGACCCGCGTGCCGGCGCCCTTGACAGTGAGGTACTGCACGTCGCCCAGGCCGTGGTAGGCGTCCAGCGTGTAATTCACGTAGCGCCACTGGCCGTTGGTGTTAGGCAGCGCCACGGATTCGTCGAACGCTTCCAGTGTGGCCACGCCGTTGGTGCGGATCTTGAAGGCGATGCTCTTCGAACCATGGCCGTAGCCGACCACGGCCAGCCTGGCGCCGGTGGCGGTGGTATTGATCTGCAGGAAAGACGCGGTCTCGTCCTGCATGGCAGTCACGTCGCCATCGAGTACCGTGAAGCGGTCTTCCACTTCGCGGTAAGGATCGGCGATGGGCTTGACCAGCAGCTGGCCGCCTTCGGCGTCGGCCGCCGCAGGCGGGATGAAGAGCCAGTAGTCGCCGCCGCCGTCCACGCCGTCCCAGTTGTAGCTGGTGCGCAGCGAGAACATGTGGCTGAGGTAGGGCGCGCGCTGCGCCATGTCCACCCCTTTGACGTACTTGTAATAGTAATAGGGTTCCCACAGGCTGGAGAACATGCGGCCCCGGTAGCCGCCGGCGATTTCTCGGTAGACCACGGTGGGCACGCCGTTGGCATCGGTATGCGAAGCGGTGGGGACCCAGGGCGTGTCGTAGCCGGTCATGTAGCGGCCGAAGAAGTCGGCCGCGTCCAGGATGCGGTCGTTCAGGAATTCATAGGGGCCGACCGCTTCCGGCGCGGTGGAGACCGTGCCGTCGGCCGGATCGACCTTGGTGCCCTGGGCGTTCAGCAGGCGCGCCAGGATGCCGGCGTTGGTGATGTCGCCGCCGCCGTGGGCCTGGTCGCGGCCCATTTCAACGTGCTGCACCACCGGCGTGACGGCCTCGCCGGTCAGGTCGTTCTTCTCCACCAGGCGGAACAGCGCCTTGATGGCGCCGTTCTGGCCCTGGTCCACCGCCGTCCTGTTCACGGTGAACCATTCCACGCCCTCGTTGTAGCGCGCGCGGTTGCCGCTGAAGATATAGCCCGACATCGCGCCCAGCAGCGGATACAGGTGCTGGTTCATGAAGCGGTAGTTGGTGTGCTGGAAGGTCTCGATGACCGGGTTGATCAGGTTGTTGGTGAAGTTGGCGGTGTCCTGTTCGGTCCACTCGAGCGCGGCCGTCTGGCAACTGGTGTAGCGCATGATCTCGGCGGCGGCCGCCATGCGGCTGAGCGGGATGCCGGTGTGGATATGCGAATCGACGAAGTAGACATACTGCGCCGGGTCCATCTGCGCCCAGATGCGCAGGATGCGCATGGTGTTGGCGCGGTAGGTCTCGTCGCCGGTGATGTAGTAGAGCAGGGCCTGGGTGTAGGCCTTCAGGCCGTCGGCGATGAATTTCGAGTTGAAGCCCTGGCTGCTGAAGGCCAGGCTGCCGGGTTTGGTCGGATCGCTGCCCTGGTTGCTGGAGGTGACGGTCTTGGACGCGGCGGGCGATAGCAGCATGGCGTTGAAGTGCGTATTCCACGGCTCCTTTTGCGCCAGCACCTGGGCCCGCACGTTTTCCAGCATTTCCCTGGTCAGGCCCACGCCGGGGTGCTTGAAGCCGTTGGCGTCGATGCTTTCGGCGATGGTGGGCTGATAGGCGGTGGCCAGCGTTTCTATGGTGTCGGCGGCGCTGGCGCTGGGCGGCAGCAGTGGCCCCATCAGGCCCAGCGCGAGCAGCAGTGCGGCAATGGCGGTGGGCTGGAAGGTGGGCTGAAGGGCGGGCACAGGCGTGCGCGCGCCCCGCGATCCGAGTCTTTTCATGGTTGCTTCCCTGTCTCTTTTATAAGTTGTTGTATGGTGAAACGAATCCGCCGGCGCCGTCTGTTATCGATAACGAGGATTCTCGCCAATTCTATCCAATTGTTGCAGGCCTGATGTATTCCTTTTTTACCGGCCTGCAACGGATATTTATGGCTTATCGATAACGATGCACCGTCAAGCCGTCATCAGCGCCGCCACCGCCGCGGCGCTGAGGGCGCCCCGGTAAATGCGGAAATCGTCTATCTTGCCGTTGAAGTAGGGGTCGGGATACTGCGACCGGCCGATCCAGTTCTGGCTGGTGCTGCCCAGCCGGAACGGGGCCAGGAACATGTCGGCGTTGTTGCCGGCCACTGCGCCGTTTACATACAGCGTGGCGTTTTTCCCCGACAGCGTGACCGCCACGTGCGCCCATTGCCCGGTGGGCAGCGCGGCGCTGCCGTTGACGGAGCGCTCGCCGTAGCCGCCGTTGACGGTCATGGCGAAGCGCAGCACGCCGGTGTTCGAGCGCGCCGTCAGCATCATGTAGTCGCCGGTGCCGTTGCCGAAGTCGAAAATGCGCTCCCAGTTGCGGGCGGCGTTCCAGTAGACCCAGGCGGCGATGGTGAAGTCGCCCACGTCCGTCATCAGGTCGGCCGGCAGGCTGACGTAGCCGGTGCTGCCGTTGAGCGCGACTGCGTTGGCCTGCTTGCCGGCCACCCAGCTGGCGCCGCCCATCAGCGTGCCGGGGTGGCCGTTGCCGCTGGCGTCGGCGGCAACGGCGCCGCTGGCCGCGTCGAAGGGCAGGCAGGTGTGCAGCGGCGTGCCGGTGATGGCGCGCGCTTCGTTGGAGGCGGCTGTGGCGCCCGACGGCGTGGACGCGGTGACCACGTAGTAGTAGGTGCCGGCGGCCAGGCCGCTGTCGGTCCAGGTGAGCAGGCCGGTGATGCCGCTGGCCACGGTGGTGTACGGGCCGCCCGCCACGGTGGCGCGCTTGACCGTGTAGCCGGTGGCGTAGGCGCTGCCCCACCAGGAAAGCACCACCGCGCCGCCGCTGATATGGGCGCTCAGGCCGCTGGGCGCGGCGCCGCCGGCAATGGGGTCCAGGCCGCAGGTCAGCGTGCCGTAGCCCAGCTGGTCGTAACCGCCGCTGGTGGAGCCGGAGCCGCCGCCTTCTGGCTGGATCAGCAGCGCGAACTGTTTGGACCAGGGCGCGGCCAGGCCCTTGCGGTTCACGTAGTGGTTGTACACCAGCGCCCAGCAGGGCCGCTGGTTGCCGATGCCGGCGGTGGAGAAGCCGGTCTGGTTCACATTGTCCACATTGTTATAGGTAACGTAGGGCACGCTGTAGTACGTGGTGCCGGACTGGATCAGGTTGGCCTTGGCCACATACTCGGCCGCCATCAGGAAGCGGTTGTTGTCGTAGCCATACAGGTCCACGCCCTGGTTCCAGGCCATCTCGCACAGGGCTCCCATCAGCGCGATGCCGAGCGTGTTGTGGCCCTGGTCGCGGCCGGACTCCTGCCACTGGCCAAGGTAGCCAGGGTGCACGTAGTACACCGCCTTGCCGATGGCGCCGTTGCCGGCGCCGCTCTTGAAGTAGGTGACCGCTTCGTCGAACAGCGCCTGCTCGTCGCACAGCACGCCGATGGCCATGATGGAGGCCATGTTGCACACGTCCCAGTTGGCCCAGTAGTGGGTGGCTTCGGTGTTGTTGTGGCGGATCAGGAAGTCGTGGTTGATGGGGTAGAAGATGTTGCGCATCATGCCCTGGAAGCGGATGAAGTCGGCCGCCGCCCAGCCGCTGTAGCTGCGCATCATCTCGCCGGCGTTGGCGAACTCGTAGCCGTAGATGCCGGCCGCCAGCTGGGAATCGGTGGTGCCGCTGATGGCGGTGAGGGTGGCGGACCAGCCGTTCATGATCTGTACCGCCTTGTCGGCGTAGGCGCTGTCGCCGGAGATTTTCCAGCGCAGCGCGCAGGCGTAGGCGGCGGCCACGTCGTTAAACAGCTTGCTGTAGTTCTGCGGATGGACGCCGTCGTCGCCCCGGTAGACCACCGCCTGGGGCGAGGCCACGTAGGACAACTGCGCGTGCGGGTTGGCGGTCAGCTTGTCCCAGCTGCCTTTCCATGGCTGGGTGTTGTACTTTTGCATCATCCGGTTGAAGTCGGCCTGGGTGTGCAGCAGGCCGGGGTGGGCGAAGCCGGTGGCCGTTGCGCCCAGCTGGCGCGGGGCCTGCGCCGGCTGCGCGGCTTCAAAGACGGAACCGCCGCAGCCGGCCAGGGCCAGTGCGCCCAGGCTGTAGAGGAAACTGCGGCGCGGGAGGTCGGTTCCGTCCTGCTCCCTGGATTGCGCGTGCGCCGATCTTGGTGCTGTCATCTGTCTGTCTCCATAAGTGTTGTTATCGATAACATTCCGTGGCACAATGATTTGTGCAAAATCATTCTAGGTAGCCGCCGACACAAACACGTATAGCATTTCGTCAAAAATGCATATCGATTTGGGATAGCTGCTCAAAATTTTCTGTGCTACCATCGTTTCTGTTATCGATAACTTGCAGCATCCGGTAGCAGGGGTAAGACCAAGAAACGAGGGGTTGATTGAAGCAAGCACGCGCTGTAAAGCGCGAAACTAGAATAATTGGAGACAGAAATGAACAAGCAACTGAAGCACTCGCTGCCGATTTCCGCCATGGCGCTGGCTGTGGCACAAGGCCTGTTTGTGGCGCCATGCGCGCTGGCCCAGGACAACACCGTGGTGGTGACCGGCATCCGCGCCAGCGCCCGCTCGTCGGTGGCCATCAAGCGCGACACGATGGAGGTGGTCGATTCCATCACCGCCGAGGACATCGGCAAGCTGCCGGACCTGAACGTGGCCGAGACGATGACCCGCATCCCGGGCGTGCAGGGCTACCGCTACGGCGGCGAGGGCGCTTCGCCGGTCGGCGCCGGTTCCGGCCTGACCATCCGCGGCCTGAGCAACCAGACTGCTTCGCAAATCAATGGCCGCTCCTTCAACACCGCCGGCGGCCGTGAATTCAACATCGAGAGTGCGATCCCGGGCATGATCGCCGGCGTCGATGTGTACAAGAATCCATCGGCCGAGCATATCGAGGGCGGCATCGGCGGGCTGGTCAACATCCGCAACCGCAACCCGAGCGATTTCAAGGGTCCGACCTTCGCGGCGTCGGTCAGCTTCAGCAACAACGATCTGGCCAAGAAGACCGATCCCGAGCTCTTCGTCATGGGCGCCAACCGCTTCGACCTGGGCGGCGGCAGCCGCATCGGCGTGATGGGGGCGGCGGTCTACCAGAAAAGCACCGGCCGTTCCGACAACAACCCGGCCAACCGGGGCGGCAGCCTGAAGCGCGCGGTGCGTGCCGACAGCGCCGAGTATGCAACGCGCGCCGCCGCCAACACGGCCAACAACCCGTCCCTGCCGATGTCGGCCTATGTCGGCCGCAACGACGTCAGCTTCCTGGACAACGTGGGCACCACCGGCGCCAACATGCCCAACCTGGCCGGCCTGACGGCGGACCAGATCGGCAACGTGATGTCGGCCACCGGCGTGACCAGCAACGTGTTCCAGGAAACCATCATGCGCGAGCGCAAGGGCCTGAACCTGGCCGCCGACTACCGCGTCAGCAACACCTTGCGTTTCTATGCCGAGGCGAACTACGTCTACTACCTGTACCACCAGAACTACCGCGGCCTGAACTCGGTGGACGGCGCCAACGTGCAGAACCTGCAGACCACGCCGTTCAATTACACTGAATCGCTGGCCAACCGCAACGTCAACGGCGGCAGCGACGACGTGCTGGTCAACAAGCGCCTGCTGAGCGGCAGCTTCCTGAATTCCGCGCTGACCAGCCTGGGCGGCGACGAGCACACGCCTTACACCACCTGGGTAGGCGCGGCTGGCGCCGAATGGAGCCCGACGGCGGACCTGGCGCTGAAGGCCGACTTCTCCTACATCAAGTCCGACAAGACCCAGGACAACCGCTCCGTGATCATGGACTCGGCGCCGGGCAAGCTGTGGTCCACCAACCGCATCGCCGACGGCGCGCCGCACCAGCTGACCTTCAACGGTCCGGACCTGGGCGACCCGGCCAACTTCGTGTTCCGTTCGTATGACAACGGCACCAACCAGAGCTGGGACGACAGCGGCCACGCCACCGCGCTGAGCGGCGCCTACAGCCTGGATGCGGGCCCGTTCAACAAGCTCAAGTTCGGCACCCGCTACGCCCACATGGATAGCCTGTACAAGAACTACCGCTTCACCGGCAAGCCGCTGACCACCGACGGCCTGGCCCTGACGGCCAACCGCTCGAACGCCATCTACGCCTCGTCCATGCCCGGCGTGATCCAGAACGCGCCGACCAACTTCATGGGCGGCGACGCGGGCTACGCCGGCGGCTTCGCCGTCTATTCGCCGGACGCCCTGCTGGGCAACGGCGTGCAGACCGCCTTCCCGAAAGCGGGCATTGCGCAGGACGGCGCCTATCCTGAAATCGCCGCCGACCGCCGCTACGTCGAAGAGAACACGCTGGCCGGCTACCTGGTGGGCGAATTCTCGGCGCTGGACGACCGGCTCAAGGGCAATGTCGGCGTGCGCGTGGTGCGCACTTCCGGCGAGGCCGTGGCGCGCGTGGTGGGCTTGAACGGCTCGCTGGTGGATGTGGTCGGCAAAACCCGCTACACCAACGCTCTGCCGTCGTTCAACGCCACTTACGACATCACCAAGGAACAGCTGGTGCGCTTCGCCTATGGCCGCGGCTTGACCCGCGCCGGCATCGGCGACCTGAATCCGTCCATCAGCGGCGTAAACACCGCCAACGGCACGGCCAACGTCGGCAATCCGGAACTGCGTCCGCTGGTGGCGGACAGCTTCGACCTGTCGCTGGAACACTACTTCAACAAGACCAACTACGCCTCGGTTGCCGTGTTCGACAAGGAGATCGATGGCTTCTTCAATTCGCTGATCTCGTGCCAGACGCTGGACGCCGCCATCGCCGCGCCTTACACCGGCCCGGCCAACGGCTGCTCGGGCGGCCAGTACTCGGTCAGCAAGCGCGTCAACGCTGAAAAAGGCTATGCGCGCGGCGTGGAAGTGGCGGGCCAGTACTTCTTCGACAGCTCGGCGGGCTTCCTGCAGAACTTCGGCGTGTCCGGTTCGTACACCTTCGTGAAGACCTCCAATCCGCTCAACTTCGGCACGGCCGCGGCGCCGAACGTGGTGAGCATGCCACAGCCGTTCCAGTCCAAGCACAGCTACAGCCTGTCCGGCATGTATGAGGACAAGAAGCTGTCGGCTCGCCTGGCCTACACATGGCGTTCGATGTCGCTGTTTAATGATGTGGCGGTCAATCCGATCGACAGCCGTTCCATCGACGCCTACGGCATCCTGGACGGTTCGGTCAACTATGAAATCGCCGACAACCTGACGCTGTCGTTCAACGTCAAGAACATCACCGACAAGGCGCTGCACCGCTACATCGGCGAGCCATCGCACAAGACCGGCATCGAGTTGCAGCACTATGGCAACGGCCGCACCTTCGTTCTCGGCCTGCGTTACAAATTTGGCCAGTAATATCTGGTAGTCTGCACGTACAAATGGATGGACGGCTTCGGCCCTCCATCCATTTGTCCAATTTGATCATGGATGTGATCAAGAATTTGATCATCAGTTGATCTCCAGTCGAACCCTTTGAATAAAAAGCCCATGCCCAAGCAACTTAGCCCGATCGCCTTAGCCGTTTTCATGCTGTGTTCCACCCTGGCGCCGCACGCCGCAGCGCAGCAGCCCGCGCAATCCGTGCCCGAGTGGGAACAGCCCGAAGTCTTCGCCGTGAACCGCGAACCGATGAAGACCACCTTCTTCAACTTCGAAACGCGCGAGCAGGCGATCAAGGGCGACATGGCGGCTTCGAAGTACTACCGCTCGCTGGACGGCGCCTGGGCCTTCGCCTACTCGCCCACGCCGGAAGCGCGGCCGGTGCGCTTCTACGAACCGGGCTATGACGTCAGCGGCTGGAAGTCGATCCAGGTGCCGGGCATGATACAGGCGCAGGGTTACGGCCTGCCGGTGTTCACCAACATCCAGTACCCGTTCCCGATGAACGAGCCTTTCATCCCGCACGGCATGAACGAAGTGGGCTCCTACCGGCGCGACTTCGAGGTGCCGGCCAATTGGGACGGACGCGACGTGTTCCTGCATATCGGCGCGGCCGGCGCGGCCTACTACGTATGGGTCAACGGCCAGAAGGTGGGCTACTCGGAGGACTCCAAGCTGCCGTCCGAGTTCGAACTGAGCCGCTACGTCAAGCCGGGCAGGAACACCATCGCCATCGAAGTCTACCGCTGGGCCGATGGCTCCTACCTGGAGGACCAGGACTTCTGGCGCGTGTCCGGCATCGAGCGCAGCGTGTACGTCTACGCCGAGCCAAAATCGCGCCTGCGCGACTACCGCGTGACGGCGCTGCTCGACAAGCAGCGCTACGCGGACGGCGAGTTCACCCTCCAGGCCGACATGGCCGGCCTGCCGGCCAGGGGCGAAATCGCGGTGACCGTGTACGATGGCGAACGTACGGTGCTGAGCGGGAAGGGCGCCGTCGCCGACGGCCGCGCCGCGCCGGTCACGGGGGTGATCAAGAACGTCAAGCCGTGGTCGGCCGAGACGCCCAAGCTGTACCGCATGGTGGTGGAATACAAGGGGGCCGACGGCGCGCTGCTGTCGGCCACCTCGAGCCGGATTGGCTTCCGCACGGTGGAAGTGAAGGATGGCGAAGTGCGCGTGAACGGCAAGCGCGTCATGATCAAGGGCATGAACCGGCACGAGCACGACCCGGTCACCTACCGCGTGATGTCGATGGAGTCCATGCGCAAGGACATGGAGCTGATGAAGCAGGCCAATGTCAACGCCGTGCGGACCTCGCACTATCCGAACGATCCGCGCTGGTACGATCTGGCCGACGAGTACGGCATGTATGTGTTCGACGAAGCCAATATCGAAACCCACGGCTACATGGAAGCCGGCGACAAGGCCGGTCCGGGCAAGCGCGAGGCCATCCAGTTGGGCTACAAGCCGCATTGGAAGGCGGCCCACCTGGACCGCGTGTCGCGCATGGTGCAGCGCGACCGCAACCATCCTTCCATCATCTTCTGGTCGCTCGGGAACGAGGCCGGCACCGGCCCCAATTTCGAAAACGCTGCACAGTGGATACGCCAGAACGACAGCACCCGCCTGGTGAGCTACCTGGGCCATGGCACACTGGGCGAAGAGCACAAGCCGAACAACTACGTCGACATCTACGCGCCGATGTACGACGATATCGAGAAGATGGCGGACTACGCGCAGGACCCGCGCTACAAGCAGCCGATGATACAGTGCGAGTACGCGCACGCCATGGGCAATTCACTGGGCAACCTGGAAGATTACTGGCAGGTGATCCGCGCGCACAAGAAGCTGCAGGGCGGCTTCGTGTGGGACTGGGTCGACCAGAGCGTCTATGCCAAGGACAGCAAGGGCCGCAGCTACTGGGCTTCCGGCTTCGACCTGAATCCGGGCCACGGCGACAACAGCGTGGTCGGCGACGGCGTGGTGCGCTCGGACCGCACGCCCGACCCCGAGTACTATGAATTGCAGAAGGTCTATTCGCCGGTGGTATTCGAGGGCGATCCGAAAAGCGGCAAGCTGAAAGTGGTGAACCGCTACGACTTCAAGGACCTCTCCGAGTTCGAATTCAGCTGGACCGTGATGAACAATGGCGTTCCGGTGGCGAAAGGCACGCTGGACGGCGTGCGCGTGGCCGCAGGCGCCACCCAGGCCGTGCCGATCAAACTGCCGGCGCTCAAGCGCGCACCAGGGGTCGAATCGGTGCTGACGGTGCAGGCCCGCTACAAGGGCGCCACCACGCCCGGCGTCGCTGCCGGCAGCGTGGCCGGCTGGACCCAGTTCGTGCTGGCGCCGGCCGCAAGCGGCGCGGCGGTGGCCAAAGCCCCATCTGGCGTCAAGCCGGTGCGCACGGGCGACACCGTCACCATGTCCGCCGCCGGCGCGGTGCTGGCGGTCGATGCGCTGACCGGCCAGGTGAGCTACAGCGCGGCGGGCCAGCCTTTGCTCAGTGGCGGTACGCCGAACTTCTGGCGCGGCCTGACCGACAACGACGAGGGCACCGGCGTGCAGAAGACCCACGCCGTGTGGAAGAAATTCACCGAGGAGCGCAATGTGCGTGCCGTGACGGTGGGCGCCGGCAGCGTCAAGGTGCTGTACAGTTTCGGCGCCGGCGCGGCCCACTGGGAAACCGAGTATGCGTTGTCGCCGCAGGGCGCGCTGCGCGTGAGGGCGGCCTTCACGCCCTTGCGCGACGATCTGCCCGATCCGCTGCGCCTGGGCCTGCGCTTCAACCAGCCGGCGCGCCTGGAGAACGTGAAATGGTATGGCCGGGGGCCGCAGGAATCGTATGCCGACCGCTACACCGGCTTCCCGCTCGGCCTGTATCAGGGCAAGCTGGCCGATCAGTTCCACAGCTATATGCGTCCGCAGGAGAGCGGCAACCTGACCGGCGTGCGCTGGCTGGCGCTGCTGGACGGGCAGGGCTCGGGCCTGCAGGTGGCGGGTGAGCAGCCGCTGTCCGTCAACGCGCTGGCCTTCCCGTACGAAGACCTGTATCTGCGGCCGCGCGGCGCGTGGAAGAGTTCCGAGATCGCGCCGCATGGCGACGGTTCGCTGCTGGTGGACCTGGTGCAGGCCGGCGTGGGCGGCGATACCGGCTGGAGCCTGGACGGCCGTCCGCTGCAGAAATACCGGATCAGGCTGGAACCTGCAAGCTATAGCTTCACGGTGACGCCGGGCAGACTATAATGGTAGCCTTCCTACAAACAGCGGCAACAAGGGACAATGGCACCAGCAGCTAAACCAGCTAAACCAGCTAAACCAGCCAAGCAAGCCAAGCGAGTCGAACGCGGCAACAGCAGCGCCACCATCTATGATGTGGCGCGGGTTGCCGGCGTATCCGCCATGACGGTGTCTCGCGTCATGAACGGCAACACGCACGTCTCCGACATCACGCGGGAAAAAGTCACGGCGGCCATCGAGTCGCTGAACTACCAGGTCAACACCGCTGCCCGCGCGGCGCGCATCGGCACGCTGGGCATAGGGCTGTTGTACAGCAATCCCAGCTCGGCTTATATGAGTGCCTTCCTGGTCGGCGCCATGGACCAGTGCAGCCAGAGCGGCGGCCAGCTGATCCTGGAACGGTGCGATGACTTGCGCAGCCAGCGCAGCGCCATCGCCAAGCTGATCTCCAGCGGCGCGGATGGCATCCTGGTGCCGCCGCCGCTGTGCGATTCCAAGTCCGCCCTGAAGCAGCTCGACGAAATCGGCATGCCGACGGTGGCGATTGCGACCGGCCGTCCGGTGGCCAGCGTATCGGCCGTGCGCATCGACGACTATGAAGGCGCCTACGCCATGATGCGCCATCTGCTGTCGCTGGGGCACAAGGACATCGCCTTCATCCAGGGCGACCCGAAACACACGCCGGCGCAGCTGCGCTACAAGGCTTACGAGGACGCGATGGCTGAAGCCGGCCTGCCGGTGCGGCCGGAGCGCGTGGCGCCCGGCCTGTTCACCTACCGTTCCGGATTGGACGCGGCGCGCCAGCTGCTGGCGCAACCGACGCGGCCCACCGCCATTTTCGCCAGCAACGACGACATGGCCGCAGGCGCCATGGCGGTGGCGCACGGCATGCACCTGCAGGTGCCCGAGCAGCTCACCATCTGCGGTTTCGATGACACGCCGGTCGCCACCACGGTGTGGCCCGAGCTGACCACCATCCACCAGCCCATCGGCGACATGGCGCGTGCCGCCGTGGACCTGCTGGTGGAGCTGATCCGCCGCCGCCGCGCGGGCGAGCCGGCGATGGTGCAGCACAAGCTGCTGCCGTTCACCCTGGTCACGCGCGAATCGGCCGGCCCCATCGGCGCCTAGCATTGCGACAACGCGGCAGGGCGGGTTGGCGGGAGTTCCGCGTAACCCGCCAGACCCGCCTACAGAACGAGTATCCCCTGCAGCGACGACAGCTTGCCGGCGTCCGACCAGCCGCCCAGCAGCGTGCCCGCCGCGTCGAACTCCAGCAGCTGGCGCCCCTTGGCCCCGTTGTCCGGTCCGTGCCCCTGCCAGTTGGCCACCACCACATGTCCGTTGTCCAGCACCTGGAATGTGGCATAGAAGAAGGGCGCCACCTCCTCCCGCAGCGCCTCCGGCAGCTGGTCCGCGCCTCCGAAAGTGCCTGCCAGCTTGCCCTGCGCATCGAAGCGCGCCATGAACGCCCCATAACCGGCCGACACCAGCGTGCCGCCGTCCGCCATGCGCTGCGCCTTCCACGCGTGTTCAAAGCCCGGTGCCGCCAGCGTGCGCAGGGCGTTCAGGCCGTGGTCCGTTTCAAGGATATGATCGTTGGCGCACAGCAGATAGCTGCCGCCGGCCGGGCGCATCAGGCGCACGTAGTCGCCCTCGCGGCGCGCCGACGCGGTTTGCACCAGGTCGGGATCCAGCGTCAGGACGTTGATGCCGTTGCTGCCACCGTCGAGATCCATGCCGGTGAGCAGCGTGTCGCCGTTGTCGAGGCGGCAGGCGGCCGTGACGCCGCTCCAGCGGTCGCACGCGCGCAGCACCTCGCCGCTGGCAATGGCCAGCTCGAAAAAGCCGCGCTCGAAGCCCACCAGCGCGCGGTCCGGGCCGATGCGCTGCATGTCGCGCGCCAGCGGGAAGTCCGCCAGGCCGCGGCTCCAGCCTGCGGCCGGGTCGCTGGTGTCGATCAGGTGCAGGCGCTGGCGGCCTTCGTCTATTGCGAGAAATCGGTGTTGCAGTGTCATGCCTTGGTCCTTACCAGTATGGTTGCCAGTCGCGGGTCAGCCGCACCAGCGCTTCAAAATAAAAATAGTCGCCCCAGATGCAGCTCTCGTCCACGCCCATGCGCTGCGGCTTGTGGTACACCGCATGCTTCAGCAGGCCGCTGCCGGGAGCGCCATCGGCGATCAGGTAGCGGCTGGACAGCTCTTGCACCATGCCGCCGGCGGCGCGCTGGTAGGCGCCGCGCAGCGGATCGGCTTCCGGCAACTGGCGCGCCAGCTCCAGCAGGCCGCAGGCAGCAATGGCGGCGGCCGAACTGTCGCGCTCTTCCGGGCCGGAAGTGAAGATCAGGTCCCAGTAGGCGATGCCGTCGTCCGGCAGGCGGTTCAGGAAGTAGTTCGCCACCACCTTGGACAGGTCCAGCAGGCGCGTGTCGCCGTTGTGGCGGCATACCAGCGGAAAGCCGGAAATGCCCCAGGCCTGGCCGCGCGACCAGCACGAATCGTCCGCAAAGCCCTGGTGGGTCTTGCCGTGGCGCGGCAGCCCGGTGGCCGGGTCGAAGAAGAAGGTGTGGAAGGTCGAGCCGTCGGCGCGCACGATATGGCGCGCGGCCGCCTCGATGTGGCGGTTGGCCGCGTCGGCGAAGGCGCGTTCGCCGCTGTGCTGCGCAGCCCAGTACAGCAGCGGCAGGTTCAGGTTGCAGTCGATGATCATGCGGCCGGCCTGTTCCGGGTCGTTCAGGTCGCCCCAGGCCTGGATGATGCCGGCGCGTTCCATATAGCGCTCCAGCAGCAGCCGCGCCGCGCCCATGGCCGCTTCGGCGGCCAGTTCGCTGCCGGTGAGCTTGTGCGCGGCGATGCAGGAGAGGCTGTACAGGAAACCCAGGTCGTGGTGGTTGGTGTTGATGCGCTGCGCCTGGCGCTGGTGGAAGCTGCGCACATGCGCTTCGGCCGCCTCGCGGTAGCGGGCGGCGCCGCTGACCTCGTAGGCCAGCCACAGCATGCCGGTCCAGAAACCATTGGTCCATTCGATATTGCCCATGGCGGGATAGACCGAATTGACGCTCGATGGCGCGGGGAACGCCGTGCCGAAGTGCTCCAGGTTGCGGTCGATGGCGGCCAGCACCTGCGCGAGGGCCTGCTGCAGCGCAGCCTGGTCCGGCCGCGCTTCCCAGTGACGCGGCAGCGCACCGGACAGCGGCTCCATGGCGGCCGGGTTGAGGGATGGGGACATGCTTTGCTCCTTGTCTGTCTTGTATTGTCTTGTTTATCGGGCGCTGCCGATGGGCTGCGCATCCTTGCTGGTCTTGGCAGGGGGCCGGAACTCGGCGGGGGTCGGTTCGAGCGCCCAGATGGAGATCACCCAGAACACCAGTCCCAGCGCGGCCAGCAGCAGGTAGGTGTGCGGGAAGCCGATGGCGTCGTAGCTCATGCCGACCAGCGGCGACAACGCGGAAAGCCCCAGCGAGTGGCCGAAGCTGAAGCCGACCATGTACACGGTGGAAGCGAGCCGGTTGTCGAAGTGGCAGGCAATGTAGCGGAACACGGACACCACCAGGATAGGCAGCTCCACCGAGTGCAGCATCTTCAGCGCGGAGATGGCCAGCGGACCGTCGGCCAGGCCGGAGCCGGCGATGCGGACCAGCATGATCGACCCGGCCAGCAGCAATCCGTTCTTCGCGCCGATGCGTTTGATCAGCAGCGGCGCCAGGAACAGGCCGCCGGCCTCGATGAAGATCTGCGCCGAATTCAGATAGCTGAACATGGCAGTCCCTTCCTCAGGCGTGGGGAACAGGGAGCGGAAATAGTTCTGGAACTGCTGGTCGAAAACCAGGTAGAGGTTGGTCACGCTCAGGATGAAGACCATGAAGCGCCAGAAGTGCTTGTCCTTCATCAGGGCCAGCGCCTCGTTCAGTTGCACGCGTCCGGCGGCTTCTCCCGGGTCTTCGTCGGCGCGGGTACGCCAGACAACCAGCATGACCAGCATGAGCACGCCGGCGCTGGAGGCCAGGAAGAAGTTGATGCCCGGGTTGATATTGTAGATATTGCCCGCGAATATGGCGGCGCTGGCGAAGCCCAGCGAGCCCCACAGCCTGACGCGGCTGTATTCGAAGCCGTATTTGCGGCCGACGCGGTCGACGTACGACTCGATGGCGTAGCTGCCGGCGTAGAAGGTGATGCCCAAATACAGGCCGCCCAGCGCGGCGCCCAGGTAGATATTGGTCCTTAGCAGGGGCGCGTACACGTACAGCAGGAACAGGCCGCATAGGGAGCACAGCAAGCTCACCGTGAACAGGATGTGCTTGCGCATGCCGATGCGGTCGGAGACGTAGCCGTAGATGGGTTGCGAGATCATGGCAGCGATGAAGTTGGCGCCGAGGACGATGCCGGTTTCCGTTCCGGTCAGCTTGAGCTCCGAGCGCAGCCAGGTCGCAAGCAGCGAGATGCTCATGGCCTGCGCGAAGAAGTACACGTACACAAAGGCGCTGAGGAAGCGGTAGTGCGACTGCCTGGTGTTCATTTACTAGTCTCCTTATCTTTCCGGCGTCAGCCAGATGGCCTGGCCGCCGGACGGCGGCAGCTCGGCTTCGATGACCGAGTCTGCATTGACGCGGCGCTTGCTGATGCCGACTTTGGTTTTCGTGGGGGCGGCCGCATCGTCCGCGTAAATGGTGGCGGTGTAGCTGCGGCCCGCTTCGAGGAAGTCCAGCTTCACGCTGGCCTTGCGCGCGTCGTTGTTGGTAATGGTGCCCACGAACCAGTCCTGGCCCTTGCGGCGGGCGGTGCTGACGAACTGGCCCGGTGCGCCCTGCAGCACCTTGCTGTCGTCCCAGGTGGTTGGAATGCGGTCCCAGAATTCCAGCTCGGGCTCATTGGCCGACATCTCCGGCTTGTCGTACCAGTACAGCGTTTGCAGCGGGCTGTAGTAGATGGCGGCGAGCGCCAGCTGGTGCGCGTGCGTGGTCTTGATGCGCGGGTCGTAGTAGCAGATGGTGTAGTCCGCCGCGCCGGCCAGAAAGCGCGTGAACGGCAGCACGGTGTTGTGCGTGGCGTCCGGCATTTCCTCGTTACCGCGTATGCCTTCGGAGGTCATCAGGTTGGGCCAGGTGCGCTGCTCGCCGGTGGGGCGCCAGTCGTCGTGGATGTTGACCATCAGCCCGGCGTCCGCGGCCTGGCGCACGGCCTGTTCCAGCCACGTGGTCCAGCGGTGCGAGCCCACCTGCACGAAGCCGAACTTCACGCCTTTCACGCCCCACTGCCGGTAGGTCTTGAAGATGCTGTCGCCCTGCGCGAGCAGCGCCTGCTGGTTTACGTACAGCCACACGCCGATACCTTTGCCGGCCGCGTAGCGGATGATCTCGGGCAGGTCGAAGTCCGGGATGGCCACCTTGGTGGCATCCGACCCGAACGAGAAGGCGTGGCCATACCACTTCCAGTCGAACAGGATGTACTCCAGCTTGCGCCTGGCGGCAAAGTCGATATTGGCCTTGGCGCTGGCGGTGGTCTGCGTCATCACGCGCATGATCTTGCCGGGCTTGATCCAGTCGGCCTTGGGGATGGCGGACGGCGGGTTCAGGTTCAGGATGAAGTGGTTGTTATCCGCCAGCGCGCCTGCGGTTTCGGCCACCATGATGCCGCGCCAGGGCGTAACGAAAGGCGAGATCAGGTCGGCCGGGTCGTGCATGGCGGTGACGATGG
This sequence comes from Massilia sp. NBRC 108631, assembly GCF_059704565.1. Classification (NCBI taxonomy): domain Bacteria; kingdom Pseudomonadati; phylum Pseudomonadota; class Betaproteobacteria; order Burkholderiales; family Oxalobacteraceae; genus Massilia; species Massilia sp. NBRC 108631. Next base: position 33,400 of record NZ_BAAKJE010000048.1, on the reverse strand, counting down.
TGTTCGGCTTGGTCTTGTGCAGCTTGAACTTGGTGCGCGAGTAGTCCACCATGTTCGCCTCCAGCAGTGCCACGTGGATGCGGCCCAGCACTTCCAGCGTCAGCGGGCGCTCCGATTCGTCCGGCCATCCAGCCAGCGGCAGCAGCCGGTAGGGCGCTTGCGCCCAGCCGTGGAACCAGGCCTTGGTCTCGACCGGGAAGGTGAACTCGGTGTTCTCCTGCACCACGCGGTAGTAGGTGCCTTTTTCGTTCTCAGGGAAGACGAAACGGAACGCCACGCCTTCGTTGTAGGCGCGCACCTCCAGCGACAGCGGATAGATCGGGTTGTCGTCCTTGACCATGTTCACCGTCATCTGGTTGTAGTGGTCGCGGATAGTGGCGCGTTCGCCGGTTTCCGGCTTCCAGGAGCTGTCGTGCGCGCCATGCCTGATGGCGGTGATGGCCAGGTTGTCGAACCACTTTGCCTGCCTGTCGACCTTGAGCGCCATCGCGCTCTCGGACAGGTGGTTGTCCAGCTGCAGGTCGAGCAGCGAGTCGAGGATGATGGTCTTGTGCTTGTAGGTGACGCGGTAGTACAGCTCGCGCTTGCCGCCAGCGTCGGCCTTCTGGTAGAACACGAAGCGCAGGTTCTGGTCCGGCGAGGCCACGCTGGCCTGGCCCGGTTGCTCGTTGACCTGTGCCGTGGCGCCCAGCGGCAGCAGCAGGGCGGCGAGGAAAAGCAGGATGGTTTTCATGCGGCGTTTTTTCCAGTTGATGAGGACATCAAGTTCGTCACTTGCTGCAAGGTGGGCGGCGTGGCGCCCGGCGCGAGGCAGGCTGCCGCACCGGCGGCGACGGCAAAGCGCAGATGCGACTGCAGTTTTTCGGCGGGCCGCCCGATGAAGCTGTAGAGCAGGGCGCCGATGCTGGCGTCGCCCGCGCCGACGGTATCCACCACTGCAATTTCCGGCGCCGGCGCCTTCCAGCAGTTGGCTCCCTGGTAAAGCTGCGCGCCGTCCGCGCCGCGTGTGTACAGGTAGATGGCGTCCGGATTCATGGCGCGCAGCTTGCCGAAGGCCAGCTCCGCGTCGCCGGTGCGGAACAGTCCGCGCAAATCCTCATCCGACACCTTGATGAGGTCAGCCAGCGCCGCCATGCGCTGCAGCACGGCGTCGTAGCGCCGGTCCATCAGGGCGCGGAAGTTGGGGTCGTAGCTGATGGACACGCCGTGCCGCTTGAGGTCCTCGGCCATTGCCAGCAGCTTGTCCGCCAGCGGTTGGCGCGCCAGGCTGATGCCGCCGAAATGCACCCAGCGCGCGCCGGCCTGCCAGCCCTGCGGCAGCAGCGCGGCGTCGAAATGCAGGTCCGCGCTGTCGTCACCGATGAAGAAGTAGTTCGGCGGATCGAGTTCGTGCACCACGGCCAGCAGGGGCGCCTTGTCCAGCTGCTGCAGGAAGCGGCCGTCCAGGCCGGCGGCGGCGTTGGCGGCGGCCAGCTGCGCGCCAAACACGTCGCGGCTGACGGCGCCGGCGAAGGCGCTCGGCACGCCCAGGCTCGCCACTACACGCGCCACGTTCCAGGTCGAGCCGCCGACCAGGCTGCGCCAGCCGTCCGGGCCGCTGCGTATCAGGTCGGTCAGGGCTTCGCCGGCGGCGACGAAGGCGGGGAAATCGGCGGAGTCCGGAGTGTTCATGGCTGGCGTCCAATAGCAGGTTCGGTAGCAAGGGCGATCACATTGAGCACCTCGTGGCAGGCGCCCATCGTATGGTAGTCGACTTTCCCGGCCGGGCTCTTCTCGGCGCTGATCTTGCGGTTGTCCGGTGTCAGGATGCGGTACCAGGCGCCGTGGCGGTGGTCCACCATGTGCTCCCAGCTGTAGGCCCAGATCCTGTCGTACCAGTCCCAATAGCGCTCGTCGCCGGTGCGCGCGGCCAGCACGGCGGCGGCGGCCAGGCTCTCGGCCTGCACCCAGAAGTATTTGTCGCCGTCGCAGATTTCGTCCTGCGGGCCGAAGCCGTAGTGGATGCCGCCGTGCTCACGGTCCCAGGCCTTCTGCAGCGCCAGGTCGAACAGCTGCGCGGCGCGCGGCGCCAGCCAGTCCGACGCGGCGGCCAGTGCATCGGCATGGCGCTCCATGATCAGCAGCAGCTTGGCCCATTCGGTGAAATGGCCGGGCTGGTAGCCCCATGGGCGGAAGATGTTGCTCTTGTCGTCGCGGTTGTAGTCCCAGTCCACCGACCAGTCGGCGCGGTAGTGCTCCCAGATCATGCCGCCGGCCAGCGCGGCCTGGCGTACCGTGATGTTGTATGCCAGCTGTTCGGCGCGGTGCAGGTAGCGCTGCTCGCCCGAGGCCTCATAGGCGGCCAGCAGGGCTTCGCAGGCGTGCATGTTGGCGTTCTGGCCGCGGTAGCCGTCCAGCACGGACCAGTCGGCGCTGGCCTGGTCGGCGTACAAGCCGTGGTCCGCCTGCCAGAAGCGGCGCTCCATCAGTGCGAAGGTCTCGTCCATCCAGCCGCGCGCTTGCTCGACGCCGGCCGCCAGCGCATGCGAGTAGGCCAGCATGACGAAGGCCAGGCCGTAGCAGTGGTTGTCGCCGTCGAGTACGCGCCTGGCGCCATCCTTCCATTCCAGCTGCCAGGCATAGCCGCCGGTGTGCGGGTCGCGGTGGGCGTTGCGCAGGAAATCCACCCCGTGGCGCACGGCGTCCAGGCAGGACGCCTCGCCGAACCGGCGGTAGGCCATGGCGTAGTTGAACACGAAACGCGTGCTGCTGACCAGATGGCGCGTGCTGCGGTCGTAGATGCTGCCGTCGTCCAGGTAGAAATGGTAGAAGCCGCCGCTGGGATCGATGCAGCGCGGGTGGTAGAACTGCATGGTGTGCGCGATGTGCGACAGCAGCATGCCGCTGGTGCGGAAATTCGGTTGCATGGTGTATTCGTCAGGATTGATCGGGCGCGGCCTGGTTCCAGGCTGCGATGCGGTATTGCGTTTGCCATGGTTGCTGCGGCGACAGCATCAGTCCCAGCCGGTCCGCCAGCGGGTGGCCGGCAGGCGCGTGCGCCACGCGGCCCAGGTCGAACAGGCTGTTGACCGGCTCGGCGCCGATGGCGAGGTGGCGGCTCATCCAGGGAAAGTGGATGCGGCCGCCGTTGCTAATCCAGAGCATCAGGTCGGGCAGCTGCGCGGTGTCCCACCACATGCCGACGCAGGCGGCGTAGTCGAGATAGTGCAGCGTGAAGGGCGCGGCGCTGCCATGGCCACCCTGCACGCCGCGCACCTGCAGCAGTTCTTCGCTGGGGCCGGGCAGTGGCAAGCGGCTCAGGTCCAGCGGGCCGTCCATGCCGGCCATGTGCGCCAGGCTGGCCGAGTGCGTGTCGGCGCGCAGGCGGGAGATGGCCCCGGGGGCGTTGCTGGGGTAACTGTGCACGCCCTCGTGCGCTCCCAGTTCGACCCGCACGCGGCCCGCCGCCGGCGGCAGGCGGAACGTGGGGTGCAGGCCGGCCGGCAGGCGCGCTTCCCGGCGCGCGTGGATGATGAGGGTGATGTCGAGCGCCGGCGCGTGCGGATCGGCGGCGATGATGCGTTCAACCCGCGCCACGGCCGATTCGTCCGGATAGTCGATCGCCAGGTGCAGGCGCTGCGGCACGGCCTCGATGCAGTGCCAGGCGTGGTTGGCGGCGTAGCCGTGGTCCCACCGGTCTTCTGCGGGGTGCGTGCGCCAGTCCGGCGGCAGGTCGTGCGGCCGGTCGGCGCGGCCGAAGGGCACGCAGGGCCATTCGCCCCGCAGGCGCTGCAGGATGCCGGGCAAGGTGTCGGCGGCCGTCATGCCGTGCCACGGCGCCACGTGCATGATGTCGACATCGCGTCCGCCGTCCAGGCGCAGCGTGACCGGGCCCAGCATGCCTCCCAGCGGCTGCACTTCGGCGCTGCCGTGCTCCCATTGCAGTCTCCACGGGCGCATCATGTGGCGCTCCCGGCGCGGCGCGGCCGGCTGCATGGCCGGGCCGCAGCGCTAACGTTGGCGTTAGCGGCGCACATCGAGCGCTCCCGTCATGGCCGCCTGCACCTGGGCGGCGCTGACCAGGTTGAAGTCGCCCGCGATGCCGTGCTTCAGCGCTGCGGCGGCCAGGCCGAACTGCAGCGTGTCCGTGTGCGCCCAGCCGCTGTGCAGGCCGTGCAGCACGCCGGCCGCGAATGCGTCCCCGGTGCCGATGCGGTCGACGATACCGTCCAACTCCACCGGCGCCGCGGCGAACGTTGCGGCGCGCGTGTGCAGGGTGGCGCCCAGGGTGTGGCGGCAGGTGCTGTGCTGGAAGCGCACCGTGGCGGCCAGTGCTCCGAGCTTGGGGAAGGCGGCGAAGGCGGCAGCCGCCGCAGCGGCACGGCGGTCGCCGGACCTGTCATGCGGGCCCTGTTCGAGCTCCGGGCGCCGCAGCACCAGGGCGATGTCGCGCTGGTCGGCAAAGGCCAGGTCGGCATGGCTCATCAGTTCGCGCAGTATTTCGGCGCCGTCCTGGCCCTGCGCGGCCCACATGGACGCGCGGTAGTTGCCGTCGTAGGCCACGCGCACGCCCAGCGCGCTGGCGGCGCGCACGGCGGCCAGCACTGCTTGCGCCGCGCCGGGCCCGATGGCAGGCGTGACGCCGGAAACGTGCAGCCAGTCGGCGCCTTCCAGCAGTGCGGACCAGTCATGCAGGCCGGCGCGCGCTTCCGCGAACACCGAGCCGGCGCGGTCGTAGATGATTTCGGACGGCCGCGTGACGGCGCCCGGCGTGAGGAAGTACAAGCCCATGCGGCCGGGACGGAAGGCGATGGCGCCGGTGTCCACGCCATGGCCGCGCAGCACGTTGCGGGCCGCGTGGCCGAGCGCATTGTCCGGCAGCGCGCTGGCCATCGCGACTTGGTGGCCGAACTGGGCCAGCGACACCGCCACGTTGGCCTCGGCGCCGCCGATGCACACTTCGAGGGAGGGCGATTGCAGCAAGATGCGGCCGGCTGGTGCGGACAGGCGCACCAGCACTTCGCCGAAGCAGACGACGCGGCCGGTCATCGCGCCAGCCATCCGCCGTCTACCGGCAGCACGGTGCCGTGCACGTAGTCGCTGGCGCGGCTGGCCAGGAACACTGCCGCACCGCCCAGGTCGGCCGGCTCGCCCCAGCGTCCGGCCGGGATGCGGGCCAGGATGGACGCATTGCGCTCAGGGTCCGCCTTCAGGGCGGCCGTATTGCTGGTGTCGAAATAACCCGGCGCCAGCGCGTTGACGTTGATGCCTCTCGCGGCCCATTCGTTGGCCAGCGCCTTGGTCAGGCCGGCCACCGCGCTCTTGCTGGCGGCGTAAGCCGGCACGCGGATGCCGCCCTGGAAGGACAGCAGCGAAGCCACGTTGATGATCTTGCCGCCGCCATGCTGCGTCATGTGGGCCGCGGCCGCTTGCGACAGGAAGAACAGTGATTTCAGGTTGGTGTTGATGACGGCGTCCCAGTCTTCCTCTGTGACCTCCAGGCTGTCCGCGCGGCGGATGATGCCGGCGTTGTTGACGAGGATATCCAGCCGCCCGTGCGGCGATGCGGCCAGCGCTTCGGCCATTACGCGCGGTATCGGTTCCAGGGAGGACAGGTCGGCTTGCACGAAGCCGAAGCGGCGGCCGGCAGCCGTCACTTGCCCGGCGGTGCCGGCGTGGCTGGCGGCGTCGCTGCGGCCCACCGCTACAATATCGGCGCCGGCCTGGGCCAGCGCCACCGCGATGGCCTGGCCCAGGCCCGTGTTGGCGCCGGTGACGAGGGCGGTGCGGCCGTCCAGCTTGAACAGTTCAGACATGGCGGCCCCTTATTTCAGCTGGCAGATGTCGAGCACGTTCATGTCGGTGTAGTCGAGGTTTTCCCCGCCCATGGCCCAGATGAAGGCATAGTTGGCGGTGCCCGAACCCATGTGGATGGACCACGGGGGCGACACCACGGCTTCCTCATTGGCCACGATGATGTGGCGCGCGGAGTCCGGCTCGCCCATGAAATGGAACACGCGCTCGCTTTCCTTCAGGTCGAAGTAGAAATACACTTCGGAGCGGCGGTCGTGCAGGTGCGGCGGCATGGTGTTCCATACGCTGCCCGTTTTCAGGATGGTCAGGCCGAGCAGAAGCTGGGCGGACTGGCACACGCCAGGGATGACATATTGGTAAATGGTGCGGGCATTCGCGGTTTCCGCGCTGCCGCGCTCCAGCGGCACCGCTTCCGCGTTCGAGATCTTCTTTACCTCGTAGCGGACATGGGCCGGGGTTGAGGCCAGGTAGTAGCGCGCCGGCTGCGCCGGGTCCAGCGATTCGAACGTGACATCCCGGGTGCCCATCGGCAGGTACAGGCCGTCGCGCGGCGCCAGTTCGTAGGCTGTGCCGTCCACCGTGACGCGGCCGGCGCCGCCCGACACGTTGATGACGCCCATCTCGCGCCGCACCAGGTAAGGCTGGCCAGCCGCGGAGGCCGGTTCGGCGTGCCGTGGCAGCGAGACCGGACCGCTCACGGGAGCCGCGCCGCCGATCACAAAACGCTCATGATGGGAGTAATTCAGCTGCACGGTGTCCGCAACGAAGAGCTTGCTGATCAAATAGCGCTCACGCAGCTGATCGTTGCTGACATGGTCCATCATGTCGGGATGGGTGGCGTGGTAGGTTTTTTCGTACATTGCGGTCTCCATACTGCGCATCAAAACGCTTGCGATCTGTTATCGATAACAACTATAATACCCATGTCGGCTGAAAATGCCAAGCAGAACAAACATAACGAGAGACGAGACACAGTGATGATCAAGCAGCTATGCATGTTGGTGCTGGCCGGGGCGGCCGGCGCAGTGAGTGCCAGCGCAGTGTCCACCGCCGCCGGCCCGGCCGGTGCGCAGCCATGGGCTGCGGACCTGGGCAACGGCCAGTACCGCAACCCCATCCTGTATGCCGACTACTCCGATCCCGATGTGATCCGCGTCGGCGCCATGTTCTATATGACTTCGTCCAGTTTCAGCAACGCCCCCGGCTTGCCGCTGCTGCAGTCGACCGACATGGTCAACTGGGAATTGGTGGGGCACGCGCTGGCGCAACTGCCGCCGGCGGAGATTTTCGCCGTGCCGCAGCCGGGCAAAGGCGTCTGGGCGCCGGCCCTGCGCCATCACGACGGCAAATTCTGGATCTTTTATCCTGACCCGGACGCCGGCATCTACGTGATGACGGCCGAAAAATTCGCCGGCCCCTGGAGCGCGCCCCGGCTGATCCTGGCGGGCAAAGGCATTATCGACCCAGCTCCGCTGTGGGACGACGACGGCAAGGCCTGGCTGGTGCACGGCTGGGCCAAGAGCCGCTCCGGCATCAACAACATCCTCACGCTGCGCAGCATGGCGCCTGACGGCAGCAAGCTGCTGGACGAAAAGGGCAGGGACATCATCAACGGCGACAAGCTGCCGGGCTACTTCACCATCGAAGGCCCCAAGCTGCACAAGGCGCACGGCTACTACTACGTGTTCGCCCCGGCCGGCGGCGTGGAAAACGGCTGGCAGTCGGTGTTCCGCTCGCGCAGCATTGAAGGCCCGTACGAAGACCGCATCGTGATGGCGCAGGGGATGTCGGCCGTGAACGGGCCGCACCAGGGCGCCTGGGTCGATGGCGTCGACGGGCGCGACTGGTTCTATCATTTCCAGGACAAGGGTGCGTATGGCCGCGTGGTGCACTTGCAGCCCATGCGCTGGAAGGACGGCTGGCCGGTCATCGGCGAGGACAAGGACGGCGACGGCGTGGGCGAACCGGTCATGCGCCATGCCAAGCCCGCGGGGCAGGACAGCGGCGTGCTGGTGCCCGCCACCACGGACGAATTCTCGGCCAAGGCGCTGGGCCTGCAATGGCAATGGAACGCCAATTACCTGCCTTCGTGGGCTACGCTGACCGCGCGCCCGGGCTATTTGCGGCTCGCCGCATTGCCGGCAGCCGACGGCGCCAGCCTGCGCGGGCTGCCGTCGGTGCTGACGCAGAAATTCCCCGCGCCCGCCTTCGGTGTTGATGCCAGCATCGTACTGGGCGGAAGCGGCGGCGCGGGCGGCAAGGCCGGCGGCGCGGATGGCCAGCGTGCCGGCCTGATGGTGCTGGGCATCCGCTATGCCTGGGTGGGGCTGCGCAGGCAGGGCAATGTCACGCAGCTGGTGCATTCAATATGCGAAGTCCCGGCCGACACATGCCAGGAACGCAGCGAGGTGCTGGCGTCACTGCCGGCCGGCGCAGCCGGGGCGTCGGCTGCATCTGCTGCGACCGGCCCGGTGTACCTGCGCCTGCGCGTCGATGCCGGCGCGATGGCACAGTTTTCGTACAGCCTGGACAACAAGACTTTCACCCCTGCAGGCCGGCCGTTCAAGGCCAGCGTGGGGCGCTGGGTGGGCGCGCAGCTAGGCCTGTTCAGCACAGTACCCGCAACCGCGGCAAGCAAGAGCGCCTGGGTGGACGTCGATTACTTCCGCGTCACGCCCTGAGCAGCGACTACAACTAGGAGACATAGTGATCTGTAAATTGATACGCGCGCTGGCCACCGGCGTAGCCGCTGCAGCATTCTGCGTGCCGGCAATGGCGGCCGCCGCAGCCCCGGCGCCGGCAACGCTAAACGCCCTGCAGGTGCATCCCTTCCCGGAGGCCTTCCGCTACTCGCACCATAACGACGACTACACGGTGCGCGTGCGCACGCCCGGCGGCGTGTGGCAGGACCTGTACGAATACAACGTGAAGGTGGACCTGGACAAGCCGGTCAAGGATGCGTCCATGGTCTACTTCAACTTCGACGGCAGCGTGGAAGTGGCTGTGCAGAAGAACAACGGCAGGTTCTCGGAAGTGGCTGTGCGCCCGAGCGCGCGCGGCATCAAGCCGACGGTCAGGGGAAACGTGGCCTACTTCACGCTGAACCGCGCGGAGAACTTGAGCGTGGAGTTCGACGGTGACCGCCACCATAACCTGCACCTGTTCACCCACGCCATCCGCAAGGACATGCCGCGTCCCGCAGCACCGGTCACCGGCATGAGCACCGGCAAAGGCGCCACGCCGGACTTCACCCAGCCGGTGGTCTACTTCGGCCCCGGCCTGCACGACGGCGAGTTCACGCTGCGCTCCAATACCACGGTCTACATCGATGGCGCGGCAGTGCTGAAACGGCCGCTCATCATCGACGCAGTGGAGAACGTCAAGGTCTACAGCGATGGCCTGTTCATGGGCGCCAGCCAGCTCCAGATCCGCAACTCGCGCAACGTCCTGATCGACGGCCCGATCTTCATCAACCAGCCGGAAGGCACCATGCGCTGCATCACCTCACAGGACCTGGAGGAGCGCAGCATCCGCACCATCGGCGGCGGCCAGTGGTCCGACGGCCTGGGCCACTTCGCCTGCGAGCGCGTGAAGATCTCCGACAGTTTCATCCGCACCTCCGACGACTGCATCACGCTGTACAACCACCGCTGGGATATCTGGGGCAATACGCGCGACATCAGCGTCAAGGACAGCACGCTGTGGGCCGACGTGGCGCACGCCGTCATGATCGGCATCCATGGCAATACGCCCACGCCCGCGCACCCGGACCAGGAAGTGCTGGAGCGCATCCGCTTCAGCAATATCGACATCCTGGAGCACGACGAGGATGACCCGGAGTATGAAGGCGCCATCGGCATCATGGCCGGCGACGACAACCTGGTGCGCGACGTGACTTTCGAGGACATCCGCGTCGAGCGCATCGAAGAGGGCAAGCTGTTCAACCTGCACATCGCCTACACGCCCAAGTACAACACCAGCCCGGGACGCGGCATCGAGAACATCACGCTGCGCAACATCAGCTACACCGGCAACGGTTCGCCCAGCGCTTCGGTCATCTACGGCTACGACGCCACCCGCAAGGTGCGCAACATCGTCATTGACAACGTGACGGTGGGCGGCCGCAAGCTGAAGGGCGCCGAGGCCAACTTGCTCGACATCGGGCCGCACGTGGAAGGAGTGCAGTTCAAATGACAATGAAACGATCCGCCCTGGCATTGAGCCTGGCGCTGCTGGCGGCGCCGGTGTGCGCGCAAACGCTGCTGACCAGGCACTTCAGCGCCGACCCGTCGCCGCATTTCTTCCAGGGCAAATACTACGTCTACGCGACGGACGACCAGAACAATTCCGGCGAGAAGTGGGACTCCACTTCCTGGCGCTTGCTGGTATCCAGCGACCTGAAAAAATGGGAAGACAAGGGTCCCTTCCTGCCCGCCACGGTGTTCAAGTGGGCGGCGGCGGGCGCTAACGCCTGGGCCCCGGAAGCGCTGGAGTACAAGGGTAAGTACTACTTCTTCGCGCCGGTGAACCAGACCCAGATCGGCCTGGCGGTGAGCGACAAGCCGGATGGCCCATTCGTGGATGCGCTGGGCAAGCCGCTGGTGGACAAGGCGCGCGACGCCAACGCCGGCGCCGAGCCCATCGACCCGGCGGTGTTCGTCGACAAGGATGGCCGCATCTATATGTACTTCGGCACCCGGGTGCCCAAGGTGGTGGAGCTGGCGCAGGACCTGGGCGGCACCGTGGGCCCGATCCGGGACGTGGCCGTAAGCGGCTTCCCGCCCAAGAGCAAGCCCTATGGCGAAGCGCCTTTCCTGCACCGGCACAAGGGCCAGTACTATTTTTCGTTCTCCACCGGCTGGCCGGGGCAGATCGTGTACGCCACCGGCAGCTCGCCGCTCGGTCCGTTCAGCTACAAGGGCGTGCTGATCGACTACCTGAAAATTTCAACCAACCACCACGCGATCCTGGAGCAGGCCGGCAAGACGCTGCTGTTCTATCACGACAACGTGCTGCCCGGCGGCGGCAGCCATAAGCGCTCGATCCTGATGCAGGAAATCCGCTATGACGCCGACGGCAATATGCTGCGCCAGTAACTGAACCGATCTCCGGAGCCGGGCGGCGCGGTTTTTTCCTCTTTCCGTGTCGCCTGTTCCCTCTTTGCCCGCTTGCTCGCGTAAGCGGGTTTTTTTTGGGCTATGCCAAAACTCTGCAAAAAACTCATAGCTCAGTTAAAAAAATATATAGGTGCCGCGCGCGGAAGGCGGGTACGCTGCCGGGATACTCCACTACCTGCACCTATGCCATGGCAACTACCTCTCCAATCAAAATCGGCCTGGTCGGCCTCGGTAAAATCGCCGTCGACCAGCATATTCCGGCCATCCGCAACAATCCCGGCTTCGAACTGGTAGCGGGTTGCTCCCCGCACGCCCGTCCCGAGGGTATTTCGGCCTATAACGACATGGCGGCCATGCTGGCGGCCCACCCCGAGATCGAGGCGCTGGCCATCTGCACGCCGCCGCAGGTGCGCCACCGCATCGCCAAGGAGGCGCTGGCCACCGGCCGCCACGTGTTCCTGGAAAAGCCGCCCGCCACCACACTGGGCGAAGCGGAAGCGCTGCGCGATTTCGCGGCCCAGAAGCGTGTCACGCTGCTGGCGAGCTGGCATTCGCGCTTTGCGCCGGCGGTGAACGCGACCCGCGAATGGATTGCGCAGCGCAAGCTGAAGAACATGCAGATCGTCTGGAAAGAGAACGTGCGCCAGTGGCATCCGGGCCAGGCCTGGATCTTTGCGCCGGGCGGCATGGGTGTGTTCGACCCGGGCATCAATGCCTTGTCCATCCTGACCGCCGTCGTCGGCGACCAGGTGATCGTCAAGAAAGCCGACCTGCACATTCCGGTCAATTGCGATTCGCCGATCGAGGTGCAGCTGGAGATGGTGACCGAGCAGGGCGGCGTGCCGGTGCGGGCAGACTTTGACTTCCTGCAGGAGAACCTGCAAACCTGGAGCATCTACGCGGAAGCGGAGGACGGCGGCAAGCTGGCGCTGCACATGGGCGGTACCACGCTGGAGATCGACGGCGCGGCCGTGATGCAGGAGCCGGAGCGGGAATATCCCGGCCTGTACGCGCACTTCCATGCGCTGATCGCCAACGGCCAGACGGACGCCGATTTCGCACCGCTGCGCATCGTGGCGGACGCTTTCATGCTCGGTAAGCGCATCGCTGCGCCTGAATACGTGGAGTAATCGCAGGCGTACAGGCGCATCGCTGCGCTACGACCGCAGTTCTTTCAAAATGATGGCCGCGGCGCGCTCGGCCTCCGCCTCGGCCGATTGCTGGTCCGGTAGCGTGAGGTCCGCCGACACGCGCCGCTTCGGATAGATGTGCGTCATATGCATCGGGTTGGCGGAAGGGGCGAAGATGGAAACGTACGCTCCCCAATGCTCGGTGCCCTCCAGCAATTCGCCAGTAAACTCAACCTCAAAGCCGTCAATTATCTTGGCAGGCATGGCTTTCTCCTGTTGGGAAAGGCGCTTCAGCGAGCTGGAGTGCGCGCCGTGATCGGGTGGCCGGGGCGCAGCTGCCGCCGGCCTGGATTCCGACGCACGGCTGCTCCAGTGTAGCAGGGCGTGCTGCCGGCGCAACTGCTGCACCGATGGCGATGGGCCATCAACCCAGCGCCAGGAGTTTGGTTTCCTGGACAGGATTGCACGTTACCGGGGCGGTGGCGGTCAAACCGAACGCAGCGTAAATCCGCTGCATGAGGGTAAATTCAGGTAGCGCAGAGAAAAAAGCAGCCCCCGGGCTTGCGCGCCGGGGGCTGCTTCATTACGCCAGCTTACAGCACCAGCGCTATTAGATGGTTTCCAGCGCGGTGTTGAAGGTGGCGCTAGGACGCATCACTGCGGCCGTCTTGACCGGGTCGGGGAAGTAGTAGCCGCCGATGTCCATGGCCTTGCCTTGTACTTCGGCCAGCTCTGCAACGATCTTCGCCTCGTTCTCGCCGAGGGCCTTGGCCAGCGGTGCGAAGTGCGCTTTCAGTTCCGCGTCTTCGTTCTGCGCTGCCAGCGCCTGCGCCCAGTATAGCGACAGGTAGAAGTGGCTGCCACGGTTGTCCAGCTCGCCGGTGCGGCTAGACGGGGACTTGTTATTGTCCAGCAGCTTGCCGGTGGCCTCGTCCAGGGTCTTGGCCAGCAGCTTGGCTTTCACGTTGCCGGTCTTGATGCCCATGTCTTCCAGCGACACGGCCAGCGCCAGGAACTCGCCCAGCGAGTCCCAGCGCAGGTGGTTCTCTTCCACCAGCTGTTTCACGTGCTTCGGCGCCGAACCGCCGGCGCCGGTTTCGTACATGCCGCCGCCGGCCATCAGTGGCACGATGGACAGCATCTTGGCCGAGGTGCCCAGTTCCAGGATCGGGAACAGGTCGGTCAGGTAGTCGCGCAGGATGTTGCCGGTTACCGAGATGGTGTCCAGGCCGCGGAAGGCGCGTTCCAGCGTGTAGCGCATGGCGCGGGTCTGCGACATGATCTGGATGTCCAGGCCCTTGGTGTCGTGGTCCTTCAGGTAGGTCTGCACCTTCTTGATCACTTCGTTCTCGTGCGGACGGTAGGTGTCCAGCCAGAACACGGCAGGCATGCCCGAGTTGCGCGCGCGGGTGACGGCCAGCTTGACCCAGTCGCGGATCGGCGCGTCTTTCACCTGGCACATGCGCCAGATGTCGCCTTCTTCGACGGTCTGGGTCAGCAGCACTTCGCCGGTGGCCAGGTCGGTGATGTTGGCGATGCCGCCTTCCGGTACTTCGAAGGTCTTGTCGTGCGAGCCGTATTCTTCGGCTTGCTGCGCCATCAGGCCCACGTTAGGCACGGTGCCCATGGTCTTCGGATCGAAGTTGCCATGCCACTTGCAAAAGCCGATCATCTCCTGGTAGATGCGGGCGAAGGTCGATTCCGGCATGACCGCCTTGACGTCCTTCGGACGGCCGTCGGCGCCCCACATTTTGCCGCCGATGCGGATCATGGCAGGCATCGACGCGTCGACGATGATGTCATTCGGCGAATGGAAGTTGGTGATGCCCTTGGCCGAGTCGACCATGGCCAGTTCCGGACGGTTGGCGTGGCAGGCGTGCAGGTCCTTCAGGATTTCTTCCTTCTGCGACGCCGGCAGCTTTTCGATCTTCTCGTACAGGTTGCCCATGCCGTTGTTTACGTTCACGCCGATCTCGTCGAACAGCTTGGCGTGCTTGGCGAACGCTTCCTTGTAGAAGATGCGCACGCAGTGGCCGAACACGATGGGGTGGGACACCTTCATCATGGTCGCTTTCACGTGCAGCGAGAACATCACGCCGGTCTTGCGCGCGTCTTCCAGTTCGCGCTCGTAGAACTCCAGCAGCGCTTTTTTGCTCATGAACATGCTGTCGATGATTTCGCCGGCCTGCAGCGAGACCTTCGGTTTCAGCACGATGGTTTTGCCGGAAGCGGTGATCAGCTCCATTTTCACGTCACGGGCGGCGTCCAGGGTCATGGACTTTTCGCCGTGGTAGAAGTCGCCATGGTGCATGTGCGACACGTGGGTACGGGAAGCCTGGCTCCACTCGCCCATCGAATGCGGGTTCTTGCGCGCGAACTCCTTGACGGCCTTCGGTGCGCGGCGGTCGGAGTTGCCTTCGCGCAGTACCGGGTTGACCGAGCTGCCGATGCACTTGCCGAAGCGGGCTTTCAGTGCTTTTTCTTCGTCGGTTTTCGCGTCTTCCGGGTAGTCCGGCAGCTTGTAGCCGCGCGCTTGCAGTTCGCGCACGCAGGTCTGCAGCTGGGCCACGGAGGCGCTGATGTTCGGCAGCTTGATGATGTTGGTTTCCGGTTTCTGGGTCAGGGCGCCCAGTTCGGCCAGGGTATTCGGAACTTTTTGTTCGTCGGTCAGGAATTCGGGGAATTCCGCCAGCACGCGTGCAGCCACCGAGATATCGCTGGAGACGACATCGACGCCGGCGGGCGCAGTGAATTTTTTGATAATGGGCAGCAGGGAATAGGTCGCCAGCAGCGGCGCTTCGTCAGTCAGAGTGTAGATAATTTTTGATGTTGGTGTTGCCATGGTTTCCCTCGTATGCGGTCGGTGCCTAGTATTCACTTGATAAGTTTTCAGGCACAGGAATAGTCTTTCTTGCCCTGGGCGCTACGGTGTCGGCGCTGACCCCTTGTTCGCCCAAGTGCGTATTTTAGACCCTTGACACTAATAATGGGCGGAAACCCCTCGCCCGGGCGCGGATTCTTGCCAAAGTTTTATACTATTGCTATCACTGATAGCGTTCGTGGAGGGTGTTATGGCTCAATTATTGGTTCGCAACCTGGATCCTGAGCTGGTGGAGGCGCTGCGCCGCCGCGCCGTCGGCAGCGGCCGCAGCGCGGAAGCCGAACACCGCGACATCCTGCGCTCCGCCCTGCAAGAGCAGCCCCCCAAGCGGTTGCTGAAGGACGTGCTGGCATCCATGCCATACTTCGAGGACGATGACCTGTTCGACGTGCGATAGGCGCCGGCATGGCCTATCTGATCGATACCAATGTCATTTCCGAGTACCGCAAGGGCGGCCGCTGCCATCCCGGCGTGGCCCGGTTTTTCCGGGACGCGGACGATGCGGAGCTGTTTTTGCCGGTGCAGGTCATCGGCGAAATCCGCGCCGGAATCGCCAAGGTGCGCAGGCGCAAAAAGCTTTCGAAGGCCGGGATGTATGAGGCGTGGCTTGACGGACTGCAGGCCACATTTGCCGGACGGATAGTCGAATTCGATGCCGATAGCGCGCAACGTCAACCCATTTCCGAGTACTGAAGAGCTGGGCTGACGCCAGGAATCAGCCCGCCTTGGTGCGCGCCCACACCACTAGCGGCGCGAGCCAGCGCGGACGCCAGGTCAGCGTGAAGGCGACGACCAACGCCGAACCGGCCAGCGCCATCACCCACACCAGCGCCGCCATCGACGCGTGGTCCACGCGCAGGCACAGCAGCAGCGCGGCGAGCCAGGCCAGCGCGCCCAGCACCCGCAGCAGGCGCACCGTGCCGGGCGTAGCGGGCTGCGCGCCGCGCACCTGCTCCCAGTGGCTGTCCATCGACAGCGCCAGCCAGCCGGCGCCGGCCACGGTGGCAGCCAGGGCGGCGATCAGTATCAACGCATCATGCATGGGAGCCTCGCGGGTCGGTGCCGTTGCCGGCGGTGGCGTTCGGGGCGGCGGCGGGCAGGCTGTCCGGCCGCTCGCGGCGGCGCAGCTTGCGCGCGGCCACGACGGCGATGGCGGCGCTGGCCAGCATCGCCAAATCCATGCCGGCCACCGGCCAGTAGCCTTTGCCAATGGTCTTGAGCAGGTGGTCGCCGGTGGTGACGGCGTTCAGCACCGCGGCGGACACCGCCAGCACCGCGATCATCCAGCATTGCTCGCGCCAGGCCGGTGCGATGCGGGCCTGCAGCACCGGCGCGCTGCGCCAGGCTGCGTGCAGCAGGGTCAGCAGCCAGGCGCCCCAGAACACGTTCTTTTCCCAGTCGCCCCGGTGCGGCAGGTCGGCCGGCAGCAGGCGGTTGGCCACCAGCATGGACAGCGCGGCAATGAGCATGCCGGTGACGGCGGCCGTGGCCAGCGCGTCCACCCAGCGCGCGCCGGCGGCGCCTTGCTTGGCGTGCTGCCGCTTGCGCTTTTCCACATAGAAAATGAAGCCGGTGGCGATGCAGGCGCTGCCCGCCAGGCCGCCCAGCACGTAGAACCAGCGCAGCAGCCAGTGCTCGAAGTGCTGCAAATGCAGGCCGGTGAGGAATTCGTTGATGCCGGATGCCACCGTGGGCACCGGATCTTCGCTGATGACGCCGCCGGACGCGTTGAAGTGCACGGCCTGGCCGACCAGCGCCACGCGGTCGCTGCCGGCGCGGTAGATGCTGACGTAGCTGTTGGCGTCGCCGATGTGGTTCACCACCAGGAAACCCACCGTGCCGGGCATGCCGCGCTCGGCCCAGCGGCGCTTCGCCTCCACCACCATCGCGTCCACCGACGCCAGCGGCGCGGCCACGCCGGCCGGCGTGAACGGCAGCCCTTTGGCCTTGGCCTCGGCCATGGCGTGCTGCATCGCCTGCGGTTTCAGCATGGTCTCGTCCACCGGCAGGTAGATGCCGGCGAAGATCACCAGCCCGGTCAGGGCGAAGATGAAGTGGAAGGGCAGGGCCACCACGCCGGTCAGGTTGTGCAGGTCCAGCACGCTGCGCTGGGCTTGCTTCTTCGGGCGGAAGGTGAACAGTTCACGGAAGATCTTGCGGTGCATCACCACGCCGCTCACCAGCGCGGCCAGCATGGCCAGCGCCGCCAGGCCGACGATCCAGTAGCCCAGGCCTTTCCATTCGATGTGCAGGCTGTAGTGCAGCGGGTAGAAGAAGCCGCTGCCGATTTTCAGCTGGTCGTGCGGCAGCACGTTGCCGTTGCGCGGGTCGATGGTGACGTGGCCGTGCACGTGCTCGTCCGGGTCGGCCGGGTTGTTGCTCACGCCGAATTCGGCGAAAAGCTGCAGCACCGGGTCGCGGTGCGTGGTGTACGCGCTCCAGCTGCGCGCCGGGCCCACCGCCGGCGCGGCGCCGATACGGCCGCGCGCCGCTTCGATTTCCTCGTCCTCGGGCGTGATCTGCTTGAAGATCGGGGCCAGCAGCTTGTCGTAGGACGGCATCGGCTGCGGCTCGAAACGGGTCTGCGGGATGGCCCAGCGGTCGATTTCGCGGTCGAACACGGACAGCGTGCCGAAGAAGAAGACGGCCATCAGCACGAAGCCGAGCACCAGGCCGAACCAGGTGTGCAGCCAGGCCATCGACAGGCGGAAAGAGTGAAACATGGTGTACTCCGGTAGGAAAACTTGAATCGGGCCGGTTCAGGCCCGCGCCAGCAGCCAGGCGGCGCCGCTCATGGCGGCGCCGCCGCCCAGCAGCACGGTCCATACGCGCACCAGGCTGGCTGCGGCGTAGGTCCAGCAGAAGCACGCCAGGAAAACCAGGAACGCGAGCAGGTAGGCCACCGTGCGTGCTTCCCCGTAGGGCAGGCCGGCGGCCAGCAGCAGCGTGATGCCCAGCACCACGCTGCCCCAGACGAATGCGTACGCTCCCAGCAAGCTGGCGGCCACGCGCGAGACGATGTGGCTGGCGGAATGTTTCATGGCGGTTCCTTTGGATTAGAAGCGGTAGTCCATCGTCAGCAGCACTTTGCGCGGCTGGCCATAGGTGTAGGGCGCGCCCCACCAGTAGCTGCCTGAACGATATTTCTTGTCCGTCAGGTTGGAGACGTTCAGCTGCAGCGACAGCTTGTTGTCGAACGCATAGCGCGCCATCACGTCGACCAGCGCGTACGCCCCCTGGCCCACCTTCTCGGTCGCGCCGGTGGCCGGATTGGTTGCGCTGGCAGGACGGTCGCCTTCCCAGTTGACGCCGCCGCCGAAGCTCAGGCCGCTCAAGTCGCCCTGCAGGGTGTACTTGGTAAACAGTTTCAGCTGCTTGCGCGCGTGGTCCACCGCCACGTCCACGCCGTCGGCGTCCTTGGCGGAGAAGTGGGTCCAGCCCAGGCTCACGTTCCAGTTGCGGGCCAGGTCACCGTTCACTTCCATTTCATAGCCTTTCACCGTCACGCCCTGCGCGGTGCGGAAGGCGGGATTGGTGGTGCCCGGCACGAAGAAGCCGACGTCGGCCACCGCGAAGTTGCTCTGCTCGGTGCGGAACACGGCAGCCGAGGCGTTCAGTTTGCCGTCCAAGAACTCGCCCTTCAGGCCGGCTTCGTAGCTCTTGCCTTCCAGCGGGTCGAGATAGGCGCCGTTGCGGTCGCGGTTGGTTTGCGGCTTGAACTGGTCGGTGTAGCTGGCGTAGGCGGAGGTCTGCGGGGCCAGGTCGTACACCAGGCCGGCGTATGGGGTGAACACGCGCTTGTGGTCGATCTGGTAGGCCGACGCGGTCCACGCGGCCGCTTCCTCGTCGCGCTGCCAGTTGCTTACGCGGCCGCCGACGATAGCCTTGAGCGCGTCGGTGAACTGCAGGCGCGCGGCGCCGTACAGGCCGGACTGCTCGGTGGTGCCGCGCGAGCCCTGGTAGCGCGGGCCCATGGCCGGCTCCGGATAGGATCCGTCCCAGTGGTTGAAGTCCGGCAGCGGCGCCATGTCGCCCACCAGGTCGCGGTTGCTCCAGCCTTCCGTCAGGCGGCTGTGCGTCAGGCCCACGTTGAGCTCGTGGTTGCGGCCGAACAGCTGGAACGGGCCGCTGGCGCTGGCGCTCACCTGGGTCTGCTTGGGATCGGAAATGTAGTGGTAGGGCAGGCCTTGCAGGCCGAGGCCGGTGGCGCGGTCCGGGTCGCCCCACACCCACAGCAGCTTGGAGTCCTCGTTCTGGCGGTGGTGGCTGATGTCGGCGCGCAGCGTCCAGCGGTTGGCCAAGGTGTGCTGCAGGTTGATGAAGGCGGTTTGCTCGTGCGTGTCCCACTGGTTCCAGCGGGTGGCGGTGGTTTTCGCGGTGTCCCAGTCGGTGCGCGAACCGTCCGTGTACCAGTAGGGCAGGCCGGCCCACAGTACGCCGTTGCGCTCGTCGCGCTGGTCGCTCAGGCCCACGCTCAGGCGGGTGCTCTTGCCCAGGTCCGCGTCCACGACGCCGTAGAACACCTTGTTGTCGGTGTGCTCCAGGTCGATGAAAGCGTCCTGTTTGCCGATGCTGGCGACAAAGCGGCCGCGCACCGAACCGTCCTGGTTCAGCGGGGTGCTCAGGTCCACCGTGCCGGTGCGCTGTTTCCAGGAACCGAGCTGGGCGCTGACGGAACCGGTGAACACCTTGCTGTCCGCATGCTTGCGCACCAGGTTCACGGCCGCCGACGGATCGCCCGCGCCGCCCAGCAGGCCGGTCGCGCCGCGCACCACTTCGATGCGGTCATACATGGCGGTGTTGCCGGTTTCGATGCCGATATTGCCGGTGGCCATGGGGATGCCGTCGAACTGGAAATTTGTGATATCGAAGCCGCGTGCCGACAGCTGGTTGCGGCCCCGGTCCACCGGCTTGACCGAGATGCCGATGGTGCCGCCCAGTGCGTCGGCCACGGTGATCATGGCCTGGTCTTCGATGCGCTGGCGGGTGACGATGGAGACCGACTGCGGCGTGTCGCGCACCGACAGGTTCAGGCCGGTGGCCGTGCCCATGGCGCCCTTGGTGTAGGAATTCGATCCCTCGGTGGCGCCGGTCAGGCTGGCGCCTTGCACCACTACCTGGGGCAGGACCGCGTCGGCGGCGGTAGCGGTATCAGGTTGCGGCTGGTCTTCGGCCTGGCTGTGCATGGCGCACAGCGCAAGGGAGACTGCCAGGACCAGGCGGCGGGGAGCGGGGGGATTCATGGGGTATCGGCCTCTAGATGAGAATGCAAATGAGAATTGTTCGCAATATTATATGGCGAAGATGCCCAATTTGCAAAAAAATGCCGTTGCCCTAGGGGCGGCGCGGTTATCGGCCTCGCTGAAACACCACCCGTACGCCATGCCGCCCCAGCGCTTGCGCCAAGCCGGCAGGATCTGCCACATGCCCGATGCTGGCGTATGCGTAGGGGGAGGGAAACGATTGATAGAAGACGACGACAGTCTTGGCACCGTACAACATGAGGTCGCCATTGCGTATCGTTCCCGGTTTGCTGGCATCCGCTGGCAATGCCGCCGGCAGATCCGCGTGCTTCTCGTTTCCGTTGAGCTCGGCCATCTGCAGTGTCAGCGGCAGCATCCCTGCCAATGCGCGCGCGGTCGCGTTCTCGGCCAAAGTGACGCCGAAGCGGCGTTCGCCGACCACCATGCAGACCTGCGATGTCTCCACTGCAGGGCTGGTGGCGCCCGCTGCATTGGCGCCCTGGGCCGGCTGTGCGCGCGAGGCCAGGAAGGTGAGGAAGGCGGCCATCAGCAGCATGACTGCGCTCGCGATCAGCGTGCTTCGGTATCCGGCCTTGTCGAATAACAAGCCGCCGATGGTGGAGCCGGATGCGATGGCAAGCTGCACAACGGCCACCATCAGCCCGCCTCCGGCTTCCGCATCCCGGGGCAGGGTTTTCGCCAGCCAGGACCACCAGCCCACCGGCGCAGCGGTCGCAACCGCGCCCCAGATGCCCAGCAGTGCGGCCACGATGGCGACCCGGCGGCCAAAGATGGTGAGCGCCACGGCGATCAATGCCATCAGGATGGGAATCGCCACCAGCGTCCAGTAAAAGTTCCACTTCAGGAAGCTGCTGATGACGGTGCTGCCCACGAAGCCACCAACGCCAATTCCCAGCAGGACAAGCGAAAGCGTGGAGATCTCCACGCGCGTGACGGTTTCCAGGAACGGGCGCAAATAGGTGAACAAGGTGAACTGCCCCATGAAGAACGCGGCCACGGCCAGCATGCCCCATGCCACCGCCGGATTCCTGAGCAGTCTGAAGGCGTTGTGGGAGCCCGCCACCCCAGCTCGGGGCTGCATGGCGGGCAGGCTGCACCACTGCCAGGCAAAGGCAAGCAAGGCCACTGGCACCAGGCAGAAAAATGCCCCTCGCCATCCGATCACCGCCCCCAGGTAACTGCCCAGCGGCGCAGCAACCACGGTTGCCAGCGCGTTGCCGCCATTGAAGATGGCCAAGGCGCGCGGCACCTGGTGAGATGGCACCAGACGCATCGCGGTGGCTGCCGACAGCGACCAGAAGCCGCCGACAACCACGCCGATCAGGGCGCGGCCGGCCATATAGAGCAGGTAGTTCGGCGCCATCGCAACGACGGCCCCGGAAATGGCCATCAGCGCAGTCAGCCCCAGCAGGAGGATTCTGCGGTCCATGCTGCCGGCCACTGCCGAAATCGACAGGCTGGTGAGCACCGCGAACGTCCCGGAGATGGCGATCCCTTGTCCTGCCTGGCCTTCGCTGACCAGGAGATCCCTGGCCATCGGGGTCAACAGGCTGACCGGCATGAACTCCGAGGCGATCAGCGTGAAAACGCAGAGCGTCATGGCGAAGACGCCGCCCCATGCTGCCGCTTGTGCATCCGCCTGGCTGCGCCCGAGCGCGCCCTGTTGGGTAATGGTCATATTTTTTTCCAGTGTGCATAGGGAATGAGGCGAACGCTCATCCGTTCAACGCCATCCTAGGGCGCGGCCAGGGCGCCGACACGCGGGAAAGCGGAAAAAGTATATGGGTTGCAGCCATGAATGTTCGGTATATTCATGCTTAAAATCGCAGATTACTTGGGGGCGATGTATGGCCAGAGACAACATTATTGATATCCTGATCTTTTTCGAGGTCGCCCGCGAACGCAGTTTTACGCGGGCCGCGATCAAGCTTGGCATGTCTCAGTCCACGCTCAGCCACATCGTTCGCGATCTGGAGGCCCGGCTGGGCGTGCGGCTGCTGAACCGGACCACGCGCAGTGTTTCGCCGACTGACGCGGGCGAGCGCCTGCTGCGGAACGTGGCGCCCCGGCTTGACGAGGTGCACGCCGAAATCGCTGCCGTCAGCGACTTGAACGGCAAGCCGGCAGGCACGGTGCGCATCACCGCCATCGACCACATTATCGACACGCTGCTATGGCCCAGGCTGGCGCCGGTGCTGCCGGATTATCCCGACCTGAACGTCGAGATGCACTCGGACTACAAGCTGATCGACATTGCGGCAGACCGGTATGACATCGGCGTGCGCTACGGCGACCAGGTGGAGGGGGACATGATCGCAGTCCGGCTCACGCCCGACATCCCGACGATAATCGTCGGCTCGCCTGGCTACTTCTCGTGGCACTCCCGGCCAGCCACCCTGCAAGACCTCATGAAGCACAACTGCATCACCTTGCGGCTGGCAAGCAGTGGCGGCATCTACGCGTGGGAACTGCAGCACGGCGGCCGCCGTATCGAGGCCAGGGTGAGCGGGCAGACAGTTTTCACCAGCGCTTTGCCCATGGTGCAGGCTGCACTGAGCGGCAATGGACTGGCATTCGTGACGGAAGATCTGGTGGCTGAGCATGTGCGCGAAGGCCGGCTCATCAGCGTCATGCCGGACTGGTGCGGCTGCTTTCCCGGCCTGCACGCGTACTACCCCAGCCGCCGCCACGAATCAAGAGCGCTGCGCATCGTGGTCGATGCCATCCGGCACAGGGGATGAGCCGTTAACTTCAGCTGGCCGCAAGAGAATTTAATGCACCGCGTGCAGCTTGACCGCCGTTCCCTCGTCGCGCCCGCCCCAGGCGGCGATGGCGGCGGCCATGCCGATGGCGAAGGCGCCGCCCACCACCATGGCGCTGGCCACGCCCAGGTGGTCGACCGCCACGCCGCCCACCAGCGCGCCGCAAGCCAGCGACACCTGGGCCGTGGCGACGAACACGGCGCCGCCGCTTTCCATGGCGTCCGGCGCGGCGCGGAACATCCAGGTTTGCACCGAGATCGGCATCATGCCGAATGCCAGGCCCCAGGTGATGATGAGGGCGGTGGCGCCCCACAGGGTGGTGCCCAGCAGCGGCAGCAGCGCCGCCGACACGCCCATCACCAGGCCGGTGGCGATCAGCGAATTGCGCACGCTGCGCGCCACGGCCCAGCCGCCGATGAGGTTGCCGATGAAGCCTGCCGCGCCGTAGGTCAGCAGCAGGGCGCTGGTGGCTTTCGCGCTCAGCCCGCTGATCTGGGTCAGGAACGGCGTCACGTAGGTGTAGGCGGCAAACTGGCCGATGAACACCAGCAGCGTGGCGAGCATGCCCAGGCGGCCTTTTTTCACGCGCAGCAGGGCCGGCAGGTGGGCAAAGGTGGTGGCCTTGTCGGTCGGCAGGCGCGGCAGCAGGAACAGCTGCATCAGGAACACCAGCACGGAAACCGCGCCGGCCGCCGCGAACGCCATGCGCCAGCCCAGCGCCTCGCCGATCAGGGCGCCGGCCGGCACGCCGGCCACGGTGCCCAGCGAGATGCCGGCGAAGATGATGGCGGTGGCGCGCGTGGCGGACGCCGCCGGTACCAGCCGGCCGCCCAGCGCGCCGCCTATGGCCCAGAAGCCGCCCACGCCAATGCCCAGCAGCGCCCGGCCCAGCAGCACCACCGGCAGCGAGTGCGACAGTGCCACGATCAGGTTGGAGACGGCCAGCAGCGCGGTCAGGCCCAGGATCACGTGGCGCCGGTCGCTCTTGCCCACGCCGACGGTGACCAGGATGGCGGCGAACGCCGCCACCACGCCGGGGATGGTCACCATCATGCCGGCGATGCCTTCGGTCACGGCCAGCTCGGCGGCAATGGCGGGCAGCAGGCCCACCGGCAGGAATTCCGTGGTGACCAGCGCGAACGAGCCTACCGCGACGGACAGCACGGCCAGCCACGCGGAGCCGGGCGGCGGGCTGGCGGGGGAGGAAATGGGGGCGTCGCCGTCGGGCGCGCGCAGGGCGTTTGATTTGTTTTGCATGGGTATCCTTATGGCCTGTGCAGTAAAAACACTTGAGTTTTTTACTGATCGGTTCATAATCTACGCCAGCGACGCCTTTGTCAATCAATTTTTAACTGATCGGTATGAAAGATAGTTCCGCCACCGCCCGCAAAACCGGCCGCCCGCGTACCTTTGACGAGGACGCGGCGCTGGAGCAGGCCATGAACGTATTCTGGGAAAAGGGATTCGAGGGCAGTTCGCTGCAAGACTTGACCGACGCCATGGGCATGAACCGGCCCAGCCTGTATGCCATCTTCGGCAACAAGGAGAATCTGTTCCGCATGGCAGTGGAGCGCTACAGTGCGGGCCACGAACCGGAAGCCGTGGCCGCGCTGATGGAGCCGACCGCGCGCGCGGTGGTGGGGCATCTGCTGCGCGCCGCGGCGGACGCGCAAACCGAAGACGGCAAGCCGCACGGCTGCCTGGTGATCAATGGCGCGTTGGCCTGTGGGGAAGAGGCGCTGCCGCTGCGGCAGTCGCTGGCGGAGCGCCGCGCGCAAAAGGAGGACAGGCTGCGCCAGCGTTTCGAACGCGCCCGGCGCGAAGGCGACCTGCCGCCCGACACCTGCGCGCTCCAGCTGGCGCGCTATGTGATGACCGTTTCGCACGGCATGGCGGTGCAGGCCATGGACGGCGCCACGCGCCGGCAACTGCACGAAGTGGTGGACCAGGTGCTGCGCGCCTGGCCATCGTGACCTGACTTCAGCGCTGTTACGGCCTTACTTTCCCGGCCATGCTGCGCGCCGCAATGCGGCCAGCGGCAAGCCGAACAGCGCTGCCACCATCGGGTCGCGCTGCACCAGGCAGTCATTGGGACGGAACCGCAACGGTTCGTCGTCGATCAGCCGGTGCACCCGGTGGCCCTCGCGGCTCACGGTGACGTTCAACTTCGGGCCGACATACCGGCGCGCCAAGTAATCATCCATTTTTTCCTCCTGCGTTAGACCTGGCCGTCATTGTGCGCGCGCCGCGTTGGCCGCGCCATAGCTCGTCCTGCCTAGTCACTCTTCTTTTTCTGTCTCACAGGAAATCTTGATTCAGATCATATCGCCGCGCCGGTACTGGCGCGGACAATGGCGCTTGCCTATCCACACCAAAGCAGACCAAGCACACTAAGGAGTAACAGCAGATGGACAGCAGCAAAAACAACAACGATATCGATGGCGTACAGGTGAGCCGGCGCGGCTTCCTCGGCAAGGGCGCCATGCTGGGCCTGGCCGGCGCGACGGTCGCGCTGGCAGGCTGCAAGGCCGAAGGCGGCAACGCGGCGGCCCCCTCAGGCGGCGCCGCAACTGCCGGCCATGCGGGCGGCAGCGAAGTGAAGCCCGGGCAGCTGGACGACTACTATGCCTTCATCAGTTCCGGCCACGCCGGCGAAGCCCGTGTGCTGGGCATGCCCTCGGGCCGCACGCTCAAGCGCATCCCGGTGTTCAATATCGACTGCATGGTCGGCTGGGGCATCACCAACGAATCGAAAGCCATCATGGGCACGCGCCCGGACGGCACGCTGAAGTACACCACCGGCGACACCCACCACGTGCATGGCAGCTACCGCGACGGCACCTACGACGGCCGCTGGCTGTTCATCAACGACAAGCTGCACTCGCGCGTGGCGCGCATCCGCATGGACACCATGGAGTGCGACAAGATCACCGAACTGCCGAACGTCATGGGCATGCACGGCCTGTTTCCGGACAAGTGCGACCCGGTCGACAAGGCCATCAACTACACCACGCGCGTATTCTGCGGCGCCGAATTCCACGTGCCGCTGCCGAACGACGGCCACGACCTGGATGACCCGTCCAAGTGGGGCGCGCTGTTTACCTGCGTAAGTGCGGCCAGCATGGAAGTGCTGTGGCAGTGCCGCGTGGACGGCAATATGGACCTGGTGGCTACCTCGTACGACGGCAAATACGCCGCCTCCAACCAGTACAACACCGAGAACGCGTCCGACCTGGCAGGCATGATGGCCGCCGAGCGCGACGCCTGCGTGTTCTTCCATATCGAACGCATCGAGCAGCAGATCAAGGCCGGCAAGTTCACTACCATCGGCGCCTCCAAAGTGCCGGTGGTGGACGGCCGCAAGGCCGCCAACGGCGACGCCAAGACGGCGCTCACTTGCTACGTCCCGGTCGGCAAGAACCCGCACGGCGTGAACGCCAGCCCGGACGGCAAGTATTTTGTCTGCTCCGGCAAGCTCTCGCCCACGGCCACGGTGATCGAACTGGCGCGCGTGGACCAGTGGTTCGCCGGGTCCCTCAAGGACGCGCGCGAGGCGGTGGTGGCGGAGCCGGAAATCGGCCTGGGCCCGCTGCACACGGCCTTCGACGGCAAGGGCAATGCCTACACTTCGCTGTTCCTGGATAGCCAGTGCGTGAAGTGGAACGTGGACCAGGCCATTGCCCAGTTCAAGGGCGACAAGGCGGCCAAGGTCATCATCGAGAAGCTCGACGTGCACTACCAGCCGGGCCACAACTACAGCTCCATGGGCGAGACACGCCAGGCGGACGGCAAGTATCTCAACTCGGGCAACAAGTTCTCCAAGGACCGCTTCCTGCCGGTCGGGCCGCTGCACGTGGAAACCGAGCAGCTGATCGACATCAGCGGCGCCGGCATGAAGCTGGTGGCGGACCACACGGCCTACTCGGAGCCGCATGACGGCATCATCGTCAAGCGCGACGTGGTGAAGACGCGCCAGATCTACACCATGAGCGACTTCCCCAACGCGGTGACGCCGGAGACAGCCGGCATCGAGCGGCGCGGCAACAAGGTGCATGTGCGCCTGATGTCGCAGGCGCCGTCGTACAGCATGCCGGTGATTAAGGTGAAAAAGGGCGATGAGGTGACGCTGACGCTGACCAACCACGACAAGGTGGAAGACCTGACGCACGGCTGCGCGCTGCCGACCTACAACGTGAACTTCATCGTCAATCCGCAGGAAACCAAGTCGGTCACCTTCAAGGCCGACCATGCGGGCGCGTTCTGGCTGTATTGCACCCACTTCTGCCACGCGCTGCACCTGGAAATGCGCAGCCGCTTCCTGGTAGAGGCGTAAGCGATGTTCCTGCTGCGGCGCTTGCTGGCGGCCATGCTGGCCTTTCTGCTCCTGCTCGCATCGGTGCTGATGGTGCTGCTGCCGCTGCCGTCGCGCGCCGGCAGCTATGACGCGGACTTGTCCGCCGCGCTGCTGAGCGGCCCGGACTTGTGCGCGCACGCGGACTGCCGGGCAGTGCTGCCCACGGCAGTCCGCTTCACGCAGCGCAAGGGGTCGCCGCAATACGTGGAAGGCTATGCGCGCGCTGCCGACGGCAGCGAGCAGCTGGCCGGCTACGTCTTCCTGTCGACCGACGTGGTCGACATTCCGGCCTACTCAGGCAAGCCGGTGGTCACGCTGATCGGCATGGACCGCGGCGGCGTGATCGCCGGTGTGCGGGTGCTCAAACACTCGGAGCCGATCCTGCTGGCGGGCATCCCGGAATCGGCGCTGCAGCGCTTTATCGGCCAGTACCCAAGCCGGCGCGCCGACGGCCGCTTCGAGATCGGCGGCGACTCCGGGCTGGACGCCATCAGCGGCGCCACCGTAACTGCCATCGCCGAGAACCAGGTGATTGCACGCAGCGCCTATGAAATCGGGCGCCAGGTGGGCATCTTTACGGCGGCGGCCCGTCCGCCGGCCCGCTTCACCGCGCTGGACCTGCGGCAGGACTGGGCCACGCTGGCAAAAGAAGGCAGCATTGCGCGCCTGCAGGTGAGCGCGCGCGCGGCGGGCACGCCGTCGGCCGGCCCCTATATCGATATGCAGTTCGGCTATCTGAACACGGCCAGCGTCGGCAACAGCGTGCTGGGCGAGGAGGGCTACCGCAAGCTGATGTCCGGGCTGGGGCCGAACGAACACGCCATCTTCATCGTGGCGCAGGGAAGCGGCTCCTTCAAAGGCTCGGGCTTCGTGCGGGGCGGCATCTACGACCGCATCCAGCTGCGCCAGGACACCCAGACCTATACCTTGCGCGACACCGACTACCTGAACCTGTACCAGGTGCAGGCCGCCGGCGCGCCTTCTTACACCGAGTCGGCCATTTTCATCATCCGGTCGGCGGACTTCAACCCGGCCTGGCCGTGGTCGCTCAGCCTGCTGGTGCACGGCGCCAGCGCCGGCGGCAAGCCCGGTTTCACGCGCTTCGAACAGGAATACTGGCTGCCGGCGCGCTACCTGGAGGGAGGCCACCCGCGCCTGGTGCGGCCGCAGCCCGCCTGGCAGGCCATCTGGCAGGCACGCATGCCGCAAGTGGCGGCCTTTGCCGCGCTGCTGGCGCTGACCGCCTTGCTGTATTCGCAGCGCGACCGCCTGGTGCGTGCTTCCACCCGCAGGCACAAGCCGCTGATCACCATCCCGCGCACCGTGCTGTGGCTGGCCAGCGCCGGCTTCTTCGGCTTCTGCCTGAAGGCACAGCCCAGCATTACGCAGGTGCTGACCTGGGTGCATGCGCTGCTGTACCAGTGGAAGTGGGAACTGTTCCTGTCGGACCCCTTCATTTTCCTGTTCTGGATCTTCATCGCCGTCACGGTGCTGGTATGGGGGCGCGGGCTGTTCTGCGGCTGGCTGTGTCCATTCGGTTCGCTGCAGCACCTGGCCCTGAAGCTGGGCAGGCTGGTGGGGTTGGAACGCTACCAGCGCCTGCTGCCCAAGCGCCTGCACGACCGCCTGAAATGGATCAAGTACGGCGTGTTCTTCGGCTTGCTGGGCGTGTCGCTGTGGTCGATGGAGAGCGCCGAGATGCTGGCCGAAGTGGAGCCGTTCAAGACCACCTTCCTGGTCGGCGTATGGCAGCGCAGCTGGCCGTACGGCCTGTTCGTGGGCGCCATCCTGGGCCTGGCCATGTTCAGCGAGCGGCCCTACTGCAAGTACCTGTGCCCGCTGGGCGCGGGGCTGGCGCTACCCGGGCGCTTGCGCCTGTTCGGCTTGAAGCGCAAGGCGGAATGTACTTCGTGCAAGGCCTGCGCGGCCGGCTGCGGCTCGCACGCGATCGACGCGCAAGGCCGCATCGACCAGACCGAATGCATGCTGTGCCTGGATTGCATGGTGATGTACTACGACGACCACGCCTGCCCGCCGCTGGTGGGCGAGCGCAAGCGGCGCGAAAAGGCCGGGCAGGCGCTCAGCCGCATCGACGCCGGCGGCCACTTCATCGCGCTCGACAGCCTGCGCGCCAGCATGCCTGCGAAACGGAGCGAGCCATGAGGCGGGCGTTATCCTGGCTGGCACTGGGGGTGTTCGCGCTGGCGCTGGCGGCGGTGCCGGCGAGTGCGGCGGTGCATGCCGTGCAGCCGGGCATGTCGCTGGCGGCCGCCGTGGCGGACGCCGCGCCGGGCGACACGGTGCGCGTGCTGGGCGGCCAGCATCCCGGCCATCTGCTGATCGACAAGCCGCTGACACTGGAGGGCGTGCACAAGCCGGTCATCAGCGCCGGAGGCAGCGGCGACGTGGTCCGCATCAGCGCCAGCGGCGTCACGCTGACCGGCTTCATCGTGCGCGACAGCGGCGAGGACCTCACTGCGCAGAACGCCGGCATCTATGTGCAGCCGGGCGCGCACCGCGTCACCATCGCCGACTGCGATCTGGTCTACAACCTGTTCGGCATCTGGCTGGAACGCTCCGACGACGCGCGCCTGCTGCGCAACCTCGTCACCGGCCGGCGCGACCTGCAGTCGGCCGCGCGCGGCAACGGCATCCAGGTCTACAACACGCGCGGCGCGCAGGTGATCGGCAACCGCATCAGCCACACCCGCGACGGCATCTACGTCGACGTCTCGCGCGACGCGCTATTCCGGGGCAACGTGATCCATCACGTGCGCTACGGCACCCACTACATGAACACCGACCACAGCACCTGGGAAGACAACCAGGTGCACGACAACCGCGGCGGCCTGGCGCTGATGGAGGTGCGCAACCTGGTGGTGCGCCGCAACCAGGCCTGGCGCAACGCCGACCACGGCATCATGCTGCGCACCATCCAGGATTCCGTCATCGAGGACAACGTCGTCGCCGGCAACGGGCGCGGACTGTTCATCTACGACGCCGAATACAACGTCGTGCGCCGCAACCTCGTGGTCGCCAACCACACCGGCGTGCACCTGTCGGCCGGCTCGTCGAACAACCAGGTGGATGGCAACGACTTCATCGGCAACCAGGAGCAGGTGCGCTTCGTGGCCGCGCGCGACACCGAATGGGGCCGCAGCGCGGGCAACTACTGGAGCAATTACAGCGGCTGGGACCAGGACGGCGACGGCGTGGGCGATTTTGCCTACGAAGCGAACGACCTGGTGGACCGGCTGTCCTGGCAATACCCCCTGATGCAACTGCTGTCCACCAGCCCGGCCCTGCGCACCTTGCGCTACGCGGCGCGCCAGTTCCCCGTGCTGCGCGCGCCCAGCGTGGTGGACCGCCGGCCCCGCATGCAACCCTACCACCCAGATTGGAGACGCTGGAATGCGCTATTCCCCCGATAACGATGCCGACCCCGTGCAACTGCAGGACGTGCGCCGCCGCTACGGAACGGTGCAGGCGCTGGACGGCGTGTCGCTGAGCGTGCGGCGCGGCGAACTGTTTGGCCTCATCGGCCACAATGGCGCCGGCAAGAGCACGCTGTTCAAGATGATGCTGGGCCTGATCCAGCCCAGCGGCGGCACGCTGCGCGTGCTCGGCATGGACACCCGCAGCAGCGCCTTCCGCCACGCGCGCACCCGCATCGGCTACCTGCCCGAGAACTTCGTCACCTACGACAACCTGAGCGGACTGGAAGTGCTGTACCTGTTCGCGGACCTGAAGACAGTGCCGCGCAGCCGCTGCGGCGCGCTGCTGGAGCAGGTCGGGCTGGGAGCGGCAGCCGGCCGCCGCGTGCACGGCTATTCCAAGGGCATGCGCCAGCGCCTCGGACTGGCGCAGGCGCTGCTGGGCGATCCGCGCCTGTTGTTCCTGGACGAGCCGACCAGCGGCCTGGACCCGGCCGGCGTCGCCGACTTCTACGCCATCCTGCACCAGCTGCGCGAGGGCGGCGCCACCATCGTCATCACGTCCCACATCCTGGCCGAGATCCAGCAGCGGGTGGATCGCCTGGCGATCCTGCAGGGCGGACGGCTGGCGGCGCTCGGCACGCTGGGCGAACTGCGCACCAGCCAGCCGCTGCCGCTGCGCATCGACGCGACGCTGCACCGGGGTCTGTCCGCCGCCTCGCTCGACACCTTGCGCGGCCTGGGCATGACGCTGCAGCAGGACGGCGACGGCGCCGCCGCGCGCGCCGCCATCGCCTGTCCGCCCGAGCGCAAGATGCAACTGCTGGCGGCGCTGGCGCCGCTGGCGTCGGCACTGGAGATCCATGAACCCACGCTGGAGCAGCTGTTCCTGGGCTACGGAGGCGCACATGGCCGAACACACTGAGCGGCGTATTGCGTGGCGCCTGGTGGGCGTGCTGGCGGCCAAGGAGTGGCGCGACCGGCTGCGTAACCGCTGGGTGCTGGCGGTGGCGCTGCTGTTCGCACTGTTTGCGCTGGCCATCGCCTATTTCGGCGCGGCGCAGCAGGGCGCGGTGGGCTTTCGCAGCCTGGACGCCACGCTGGCCAGCCTGGCCAGCCTGGTGGTCTACCTGGTGCCGCTGATCGCGCTGCTGCTCGGCTACGACGCCGTGGTGGGCGAACGCGAACGCGGTGCGCTGGACCTGCTGCTGTCGATGCCGGTCAGCCGCTTCGAGGTCTTGCTGGGCAAATACCTGGGCCTGGGCGCGGCGCTCACCGGCGCCACGGCGCTCGGCTTCGGCGCCGGCCTGCTGCCGCTGGCCAGCCAGCTGACCGTGTCCGAAGGATGGCGCTATGCCGCCTTCGTGGCCGCCGCCATCGCCATGGGCCTGGCTTTTCTGAGCGTCGCCCTGCTGGTGTCGGTGCTCGCCCGCGACCGCGTGCGGGCCAGCGGGGCAGCACTGGCGCTGTGGTTTTTCTTCGTGCTGGTGTACGACCTGCTGCTGATGGGCGCTCTGGTCCTGAGCCAGGGTGGCATGGCCAACAGCGTGTTTGCCACCTTGTTGATGCTCAATCCGGCAGACGTGTTCCGCCTTTACGCAGCCGGCGGCACCGATGCGGGCGGCCTGGCTGCCGTGATGCCACCCGGCATGACCTCCGGCGCCGCGCTGCCGGCGGTCATGCTGACCTGGATGACGCTGCCTTTTCTTATTGCTTACTGGAGATTCAAACAATGAACACCAACATGAACACGACCCCCGGGCCGGCCCGTACCGGCAGGTCCGGCTGGGCCATGCTGTCGGCCGCGCTGCTGCTGGCAGCTTGCGGCCAGCCGGTCAGCAAGCTGGCCGCGCTGGAGCCCGGCGCCGACGCGGCCTGCGCGCTGGACGGCATGGTGCTGAAGGACTATCCCGCATCCAAGGCCCAGATCCGCTATGCCGACGGCCAGACCGACTACTTCTGCGATGTGATGGAGCTGTTTGGCGCCGTCCTGGCGCCTGACCAGCGCCGTCCCGTGGCGGGCCTGTACGTGCAGGACATGGGCCGCGCATCATGGAAGCAGCCGTCCGGCCACTGGATCTCCGCGCGTGACGCATGGTATGTGGCGGGCAGCCGCCGTCCCGGTTCCATGGGGCCGACCATCGTACCGTTTGCCTCGGCCGATGCGGCGCGCGCTTTCGCCACCGTGGAAGGCGGCAAGGTGCTGCGCTTTGACCAGGTCGATGCCGGCATGCTGCGCATGGGCGGCGGGGCGGCGCACGACCAGGGCATGGGCCATTGACCATTTTTATCACCAAGAAGGAAGCACCATGACATACCCGAAAACCGCCATCCTGCTGCTCGCCCTGTGCGCCGGCAGCGCCGCCGCCGCTCCCGTCAACGGCGAGAAGATCTATACCGCCACCTGTTTGGCCTGCCATGGCGCCGGCGTGCTCGGCGCGCCCAAGACCGGCGACAAGGCCGGCTGGAAGCCGCGCGTCGCCAAGGGCAAGCCAGCCTTGTACGCCAGCGCGCTGAACGGCGTGAAGATGATGCCTCCGCGCGGCGGCAATCCCGCGCTGAAGGACGATGAAATCAAGGCCGCTGTCGATTTCATGATAGCCAAGAGTAACTAGCAGAAATCAGCAGGCGCGGCACCGGCGGGACGGTAACCGTGCCGCCGGTG
>NZ_BAAKJE010000047.1:0-140973 GCF_059704565.1 Massilia sp. NBRC 108631 | reverse complement strand
ACGCCCATGGTCTGCTCCAGCTTGGCAATCTGCTGGCTCAGCGCCGGTTGCGTGACGAACGCCAGTTCCGCCGCGCGGCGGAAGTGCAATTCCTTCGCCACGATGGAAAAATAGCGCAGCTGCCGAAGTTCGATGCCTCTCATACGTCCTCACTTACAACTTATCGTGGTTTCTGTTTTACCATGCATGATATAGATACAATGAATCGGCCGCGTTATAGTGGCCCGGACTGTCAAGGAGGAGTTGCATGGAATATGTGAATCTCGGCCGCAGCGGCCTCAAAATATCGCGCCTGACGCTGGGCTGCATGACCTACGGCGTACCGGACCGCGGCGGCCATGCATGGACGCTGGACGAAGAGCAGAGCCGTCCCGTGATCCGCCACGCGCTGGAGGCGGGCATCAACTTCTTCGACACCGCCAACTCGTACTCGGACGGCACCAGCGAGGAAATTGTCGGCCGCGCCCTGCGCGACTTCGCCCGCCGCGACGAAGTGGTGATCGCCACCAAGGCCTATTTCCCGCAGGGGAAGGGACCGAACCAGCGCGGCCTGTCGCGCAAGGCCCTGATGGCGGAAATCGACAACAGCCTGCGCCGCCTCGGCACCGACTACGTGGACCTGTACCAGATCCACCGCTGGGACTACAGCACGCCGATCGAGGAAACGCTGGAAGCGCTGCACGACATCGTCAAGGCCGGCAAGGCGCGCTACATCGGCGCCTCGTCAATGTACGCCTGGCAGTTCGCCAAGGCGCTGTATACCGCCGACCGCCATGGCTGGACGCGCTTCGTCTCGATGCAGAACCAGCTCAACCTGATCAACCGCGAGGAAGAACGCGAAATGTTGCCGCTGTGCGCGGCCGAAGGCATCGGCGTGATCCCGTGGAGCCCGATGGCGCGCGGCCGCCTGACGCGCGACTGGGCCGAAGCCAGCAGGCGCTCCGACACCGACCTGATCGCCAAGGAAATGTACACCGCCACCGAAGCGTCGGACCGGCTGGTGGCCGAGCGCGTGAAGCAAGTGGCGGAGGCGCGCGGCATCCCGCGCGCGCAGGTGGCGCTGGCCTGGGTGCTGCAGAAGTCCGTGGTCACCTCGCCCATCATCGGCGCGGCCAAGTTCTCGCACGTGGACGACGCGGTGCAGGCGCTGTCCGTGCGGTTGAGCAGGGAAGAGCTGGCGCTGCTCGAATCGGCCTATGTGCCGCACCCGGTGGCCGGCTTCAGCTGACAGGCAGCTGCCGTCTATGCGCAACCTTTCATCCCGGCTGGTCGTCAGGCGGCTTGCCGGCGCGAAGCCTGCAATCGGTATCTGGTGGATGGTCCTGGCGGCACTGGCCGGTATTGCCGTGCCGCTCCTGATGTATCCGCTGGCGACGCTGTCGGCCCTCGCCGGGTTTGGTGTGCTGATCAGGTGTGACCTGGCGCGGCACGCGAACAAGGTCGCTGGCGGTTTATCGCTTCTTGCAGCCCGGCGGCAGGGGCGATCGATTTGCCATTTCGCGCGGGAGTTCGATTGCCGCGCAACCGACCCCTGGGTTGTTCGCGCTGTGTATGAAACACTGCAGGACGAACTTGGCGCATACCGCGCAGGCTTTCCGCTGTCGGCCGGCGACCGGCTCGTCGCAGACCTGTTTATCGATCATGAGGATCTGGATCTGGCAATTGTCCCGGGCATCGCACACCGTTCGCTGCGTTCGCTGGAGAACCTGGAGCAGAATCCGCGGCATGGGCAAGTCGTAACGGTGGGGGACCTGGTGCGCTTCTTCCAGGCGCAACCCCAGGTCGACAGTCCCAATGGACTCCTGTGTACGCCAGCGAACGGATAGCATCGCGAGCGGGGCGTAAGGTAGTTGTTCCAGCCACCGAAGGAGATTGCCATGAGCAAGCACAACAACGATCCACGCGAACAGCAGCAGCGCGAGGCGCAGCAAGCGCAGCAGGAAGCGGCCAAGAACCAGCAGCGCGCCGAGGAAGCTGAAGTCGCGGGCCGCCACAAGAACGACGGCCAGAAGGATCACAAGGGCGCCGACAAGGGCCCGCGCGGCCAGTAAGGCCTGCCCGCCCTCAGGGCGCGGTCGCGCGTTCCAGGTCCGCCAGCCAGACCATGGCGTGCTCGCGGCTGCCGCCGCACATGTCGGCGGCCGGCTGCAGGCCGGCGCAGAAAGCGGGCCGTTCCGGCTGGCCGAAGATCATGCAGCGCATGTCGTCGGCCAGCTGGATGCAGCGCTCGCCGGCCGGCTTGCCGTTGGGCATGCCCGGAATCGGCGACGTGATGGAGGGCGCGGTGCAGCAGGCCCCGCATCCGGGGCGGCACTGCACCGCGGTTTTTGCTGTTGTCATGAGTACACTGTTGCGCGGCGCTGGAATTCGAGGCCGACAGTATACTCCTGCGCCGGCAACGTTAGGGCCGCAGCGAAGGCCAGCTGCTCAGCGCAAAGGTGGCGCGCGCCTGCTGGCCGGGTAGCAGGCCGTCCACTTCACCCAGTTCCAGATAGAGCTTGGCCATCTGCATCGGCTTGTCGCCTTGCGAGATGACGATCACTTTCTGCGCCTTGACACGCTGCTTCAGCGCGGCAATGTCCACTTGCACCGGCTCGTCCAGGTTCAGTTCGCGCAAGCGCGAGCGCGGCACCGAGGCGACCACGCGCATGCGGGTCGGATCGAACAGGGTGATGACGTGCCGGCCCGGCATCGCCACGTCGCCCACCTTGGCCATGGTGGCCGAGACGATGGCGTCGTAGGGCGCGGCGATTTCCGTGCCGCCGATGCGCGCCAGCAGCTGGCCGGCTTTCACGCGGTCGCCGGTCTTGACCAGCAGCTCGGTGACTTCGCCGGCCACGCCGGAACGCAGCGTGCATTGGCGCAGCGACTCGGCGTAGGCGTCGCTGATACGGGTTTCGTTGGTTTCCTGCGCCGCTGTGGCCGCGTGCGCGGCATGCAGCGGGAACAGGGTGAGCGGCGGCAGCGATAGCGCGGCGGCTACGCAAAAGCACATACTGGCCAGCGATTTTGAGGCTGGCGCATGCAAGGTCTGAGGCATGGTTGGTGCGTCCCTGGAGCGTTATATTTTTTATCATGCCCGTGCAGTGCGGGGGTGGGGCGCGCGCGGGCAAGCTGCCGAGTATATAAAACACCGGGAAAGAAATCATGCAAATTGTTACGTACTGTTGTTTCTTTGCTCAGGCCGGCGCGCGCGCCTGCCGGACGCGGCGCCACAGTTTGCGCAGCTTGCCCTTGCCGCCGTGCGTGGTGGAAGCCAGATAGCCGCGCGTGAAGGCGGCGCTGCCGTCCAGCCGCGCTTCGCCGTGCTGCAGTTTTTTCAGCAGGCCGTCCGCCACGGCGGTGTCGTTCAGCCAGCCCAGTTCGTCCTGCAGCTTGGCCAGGCTGCCGATATACGGCCGCACTTGCCGCTTGGGATAGAGCGACTGGAAGAATTCGGCTGCGTAGCGCGCGCGCTTGGCGGCGATGCGCACGCGGTGGCGCGCCTTCGCGCCCCGGTGCGCACCGGACAGGCGCAGTTTGCGGCCGCGCTTGAGCAGGCGCGCG
Source organism: Massilia sp. NBRC 108631 (assembly GCF_059704565.1). NCBI lineage: Bacteria > Pseudomonadati > Pseudomonadota > Betaproteobacteria > Burkholderiales > Oxalobacteraceae > Massilia > Massilia sp. NBRC 108631. The sequence goes on along the minus strand of NZ_BAAKJE010000047.1, from coordinate 137,427 downwards.
CGGCTTTGCGCCAGCGCTTCGTCGGCGAATCCGAGCGCGGACTGCGACAGCGCCTGGCGCTGGCGCCCGGTGCAGTGGCTGCGCCAGGCCGCGTCGTGCAGCCAGCCGCCCAGGTTGCGCATCAGCTCTGCGTAGCGTTCCGTGCTGACCGCGTCGGCCGCCGCCGCGCGCAGGTCGTTGGCGCGGCTTTCGGCCGCCAGCCGCACCAGCACCAGTTCCATGTCGTCCGGCAGGCCTTCCGCCACGCGCGGCAGCGTGGACGATGCCAGCACGTCCCAGTCGCGCGCCGCGCCCAGCTGTTCTCCCAGCCAGCGCAGGTCGCTGCGCAGCGCCGCGGGCAGTTCCAGCAGCGGCGCGTACAGCGCCAGTGCCGAGCGCAGGCGGCGCAAGCCCACCCGCATCTGGTGCAGCGCTTCGGGCGCGTTGCCGCGCGCGACGGCGGCGTGGTTGGCGGCGATCTGCTCGCGGCAATTGGCGGCGATGCGGCGGAAGGCCTGCTCCGCGCTGAGCTGCCTGTTGAGCGTGAGCGGCGCGGCGCGGACGGCGGCGGTGTCGGCCTCCGCGCGGTGCACTTCGGCGATGGTGGGCTGTTCCGCCAGGTCGAGATGGGCGTTCATGGCTTTGCTCCTGATGCAGAAGTTCTACCTTAGCACTGCCGGCCCGCCCGCCGCGCTAGCTTGCCGACAACCAAGGTTGCCGTAGCGTCATACTGATGTAACAAAGGCATGGCAAGATGCCGGCTGTTCATCTCTCTCCCAATGGATGTTTTGGCCCGCACTCTCCCCGGTGCGGGCCGTTTTTTTCTAAAGGAACCGGCTGTGGAGTTCAACGCATCGCGCCTGGATCTGCCCCGCTTCCGTCTGTCGACGGCGGCCGATTTGTGCATAGAAACCGTGTCCGTGCAGTCGGACATGAGCAACTTCGGCGTGCTGGAACTGTTCACCGAACGGCGCGACCTGATGAGCCTGCCCGTCATCGAGAACGACCGCCCGATCGGCCTGATCAGCCGCAACATCTTCATGTCGCAGATGTCCAAGCCCTTCTACCACGAGGTGTACGGCAAGAAGAGCTGCATCGCCTTCATGGACAAGGAGCCGCTGATCGTGGACGCGGCCATGAGCATCGAGGCGCTCACTTTCCGCGCCGTGGAGTCGGGCGAGAAGGCGCTGGCGGACGGCTTCATCATCACGCGCGGCGGCGCCTTGGGCGGCGTCGGCTTCGGCCTGCAGCTGATGAACGTGGTGGCCAATATGCAGGCCGAGAAAAACCGCCAGATCATGCACAGCATCGACTACGCCAGCGTGATCCAGCGCGCCATGCTGCGCACCTCGCGCGCGGCGCTGGCGGAAACGCTGCCGGACGCGCACCTGGTATGGCAGCCGCGCGACGTGGTCGGCGGCGATTTCTACTACTTCGCGAAATACGGGGACGGCTGGTTCGCCGCCATCGCCGACTGCACCGGCCACGGCGTGCCGGGCGCCTTCATGACCCTGATCTCCTCGTCCATCCTGACGCAGGCCTTGCAGGCGTTGGGCCCGCGCGATCCGGCCGCGCTCATCGCGGAGGTGAGCCGCGGCGTGAAATCCATGCTGGGCCAGATGGAAGGGCAGGGCGGCGCCACCGAATCGGACGACGGCATGGACGCGGCCTTCCTGTGGTTCGAGCAGTCCAGCCGCAAGCTCAGCTTCGCCGGCGCGCGCCTGGCGCTGCACATCGTGCCGCCGGCGCAGGACGGATCGGACGCGCCGGTGCAGACCTTGGACAGCGACCGCATGGGCGTCGGTTACGTCGGCACGCCGTTCGGCTTCCGCTGGAACGCGCGCACGGTGGAAGTGGCGCCGGGCAGCCTGCTGTTCATCACCACCGACGGCCTGGTCGACCAGATCGGCGGCCCGCGCGAGATCGCTTACGGCAAGCGCCGTATCCGCGACGTGCTGCTGGCGCAGCGCGCCGCGCCGTCCGCGCAGCTCAGCCAGGCCTTGCTGGACGACTTCCAGGCCTGGCAAGGCGCGCAGCCGCGCCGCGACGACCTTACCTTTTTCTGCTGCCGTCCCTAAGGAGGGAACTAGCTTTGCTTTACGAAGAATTCAACGAGTTTTGGGACGTGGCGCGCAAGCGCAACATCATCTTTTTCTACGCCGGCTACTTCTCGCAGCACGTGGTGGCCGCCATCGCCGAGACCATCAAGGCGCGCCTGGACACGGCTGGCGCGGCGGGGCCGACGCGGCGCCGCATCTTCTCGTCCTTTGTCGAGATGTCGCAGAACATCATGCACTACTCGTCGGACACGCTGACGCCGGACCACGCGCTGGCGAGCCAGATGCGGCGCGGCTCGTTCTGCATCGGCATGCGCGGGGACAGCTTCTTCCTGCTGTGCGCCAACCCGGTGTCGACCGAGAGCGTGGAGAATATCCGCGCGCGCCTGGAGCCGCTGCACAGCATGACCATGGAAGAGATCAAAACCGCCTACAAGAAGGCGCTGCGCGACGAAACCCCTGCCGACAGCAAGGGCGCGGGGCTCGGCTTCCTGACCATGGCGCGCGACGCCAGCGCGCCGCTGGAGTTCGAGTTCGTCAAGGAGACGCACGACCCGGATACCACGGTGTTCTGCATCAAGGCCATTATCTGAACAAGAAAACCTACGACATGGAACCCTACTACATCTCAGCTTCCCCCACCTCGCCCGAGATCGATTTCCGCTTCGACCGCCACACGCTGTCGATCAAGGGCGAATCCTATCCGGAAAACGCCGCGCTGTTCTACGGCCCGGTGATCGAACAAGTGCGCGCCTACCTGGCCGGCTGCGGCCAGGCCGACATCACGGTCAACGTGTCGCTGGCCTACTTCAACAGCTCCAGCACCAAGATGCTGTTTACGCTGTTCGAGGCGTTCAACCAGGCCGCCATGGACGGCTGCGCGGTGCGCCTGAACTGGTACTACGACGAGGACGACGACACCATCCTGGAGTTCGGCCAGGAGCTGCAGGACGACTTCGGCGCGCTGGAATTCGTCAATCATCCCGTGGCGCACAACTGACGCCATGGCCGAGCCGGATCTGTTCGCCGCCGAGAGCGCGGTGCTGGCCGCGGCGCGCGCGGCGCACGAGGACGACAATGCCGGCGCGGCCGACTACCGCCGCGTGCTGGGCGAAATGATGGTGCACTACGAGCGCCTGATGCGCGAGACGCGCCGCCTGATCCGCCGCAGCGACCGCGCCGAACGCGACATGAACCAGCTGAACCGCCAGCTGCACGAGCTGGCATGCCAGCTGGAGTACCGCGCCACGCACGACCCGCTGACCGGGGCGCTGAACCGCGCCGCGCTGATCGAGCGTGCCAGCGGCCTGCTGGAGCAGGACGACGTGGCCCTGATCGTGCTCGATATCGACCATTTCAAGCAGGTCAACGACGATTTCGGCCACCCGGCCGGCGACGCGGTGATCCAGGCCGTGGTGCGCTGCCTGAATGGCTTGCTGGGCGAGCAGGTGGCGGTGGGCCGGGTGGGCGGCGAGGAGTTTTCCGTGGTGTGGCCGACGCGCCACCTGGCCGAGGCGGCCGTGCTGGGCGAGCGCATTTGCCACGCCATCGCGCGCGAAGTGTTCGCCGCGCCGATCGACCGGGCGGTGACGGCCAGCGTGGGCATCAGCTGGAACCCGCGCGGCACGCCGTTCGACACGGCCTACCTGCGCGCCGACGAGGCGCTGTACGACGCCAAGCGCGCCGGCCGCAACTGTGTGCGCCTGTCGCCGGAGACGGGACGTTGAACTGGAATTGAACTGGTCCCCACCGAGACAATGCTCGCTTCGGCGTTGAAATTGCGCTAATCTTTACCGCTGTTGCTGTCACCGCGCGGTTTCCCATTAACGCAAGTTCCACCGAGGCATACCTTGGCATCAGCGTCCCCCACCGATCCCCAGCAACTCCGAGCCTGGCTGGCCGCTGCGGCCGCCCGCGACGCCAAGGCCTTCCGCGCCCTGTACGATGCAACTTCCCCGAAACTGTTCGGCTACGCGCTGCGTATATTGCATAAGCGCGAGCTGGCCGAGGAAGTGCTGCAGGAGAGTTTCGTCTCTATCTGGAACAGCGCCCGCAGCTACCAGAGCCAGTTGGCCGCGCCCATGACGTGGATGGCGGCCATCGTGCGCAACAAGGCGCTCGACGCGCTGCGCCGCACGGACGGAACCCTGGAGATCAATGTGGACACTTTCGACAGCAGCATCCTGAATGCCTTGCACGATCCCGGCGCCACGCCCATCGAGGCGCTGCAGATCAGCAGCGACGCCAAGGCGCTGGCCTACTGCATGTCGATGCTGGAAGGGTTGCACCGGCAGGTGATCGGCATGGCGTTCTACCACGACCTGTCGCACAGCGAAGTGGCGCAGCAGATGGCCATCCCGATCGGCACGGTGAAAACCTGGATCCGCCGCAGCCTGGAGCGCCTGAAGACCTGCCTGGCCAAGGGGGAACGGCAATGAACCTCCGCGACAAGCCGGGCCTGCGCGAGAAGCTGGCCGCCGAGTACGTGCTGGGTACGCTGAAGGGCGGTGCGCGGCGCCGCTTCGAGGGCCATCTGCACAACGACGCAGCGCTGCGCCGCACCGTGGCCGAATGGCAGGATCGCCTGCTGCCGCTGTCCGAGTTCGCAGGCGAGCAGCGCCCGCGCGCGGAAGTGTGGCGCGGCATCGAGCGGCGCCTGAACCTGAAGGCGCCGGCGCCTGCGTGGCAGTTCTGGCGCCAGGAATCGGTGGGCTTCTGGCGCGGCCTGAGCCTGGCGTCCGGCGCGTTGGCCGTGGTGCTTGCCGTGACGCTGACCCAGGCGCCGCCGGAGGTGCCGGCCATCAACTACGCCGCCACGCTGACGGACGAGCGGTCGCAAACCGCCATCCTGCTGACCGGCGATAGCCGGCGCCAGGTGCTGGAGGTGCGCGTGGTGAACAGCGTGGCCGTGGCGGACGACAAGACACTGCAGCTGTGGGCGATTCCGAAGCAGGGCAACCCGCGCTCGCTGGGCATCCTGCCGGACAACCGCAGCGCGAAGCTGGCGCTGTCCGAGCGCGCCATCGGCAGCGACGTGCAGCTGCTGGCGATCAGCCTGGAGCCGAAAGGCGGCTCGCCCAATCCGGACGGTCCCACCGGTCCGGTGCTGTACAAGGGTAACTGGGTGAGGCTGCTCTAATGCGCCGGGTTAAAACCTGTGCGTCAGCGTGAGCCTGAAGGAGCGCAGCTCGACGGGGTGGAAGTGGCGGTCTGCCACCCCTTCGGCCGCTTCGCCGGGCAGGCGCGAGACGTAGTAGTAATCGATGTCGCTGGCGCGCTTGTTGAACAGGTTGAACACGTCCAGTGCGAGGCTGGTGCCGGCGCCGAGCTTGTAGCCCACGCGCGCGTAGGCCAGCGCGCTCGAGGCCGAACGTACGCCATTGTCTTCGGCCAGCGGGCGCGGGCCGAAATAGCGCAGCTGCACGCCGCCGGACCAGCGCTGCACATCCGTCACCGTCACGCCGAACGAGGCCACCTTTTCCAGCGCGCCGGGTATGCGCCTGCCGGCCGGGTCGCTGTCGCGGTAGCGCGCGCGGGAGGCTGCCAGGTCCAGGTCGAACTGCAGCCAGGGCCGGGCCAGATAGTGGTTGTTCCATTCGATGCCGCTGCGGCGGCTGGCGCGGCTGGCTTCGGTTTGGCCCGCGTCGCCGACAAACACCAGTTCCGAATCGAGGTCCAGCCGCCACAGCGCCAGGGAGCTTTGCAGGCCGGGCAGCAGTTCGCTGCGCAGTCCGGCTTCATAGCCGCGCGTGGCGGCCAGCGGCGTGGCCGGCTGGGACGGCGTGCCGCCGGCCTGGCCGCTTTGCGTTACGCCGCGCGCGTCGTTGCTGTGGAAACCCTTGCCGAAGTTGAGGAAGTACTCGGTGCGCGCCCAGGGGCCGAAGATCAGCGACAGCTTGGGCGAGACGATACCGCCGGACGCCTGTTCGTTGCCGTTGCCGCCGGCGGCGCCACCGGACACCGCGAAGCGGTAGGCGTCGTAGCGCAGGCCTGCCACGGAGCGGAACGCCGGCAGCCACTGGGCCACGTTCTCGGCATACAGCGCGGCGCTGCTTTCTGCAACGCGGTCTTCGCGGATGGTGGCGGTGCGTTCGCGCCGTCGGGTGGCGTACAGCCCAACCGGCGACAGCTTGTCGTAGCGGCCTTGCGCGCCGATCCTGCTGCGCATCTCGACACCGTGCAGAGCATGCAGCCAGGTATGGCTGGCGTCGAAGCCGGCCACGTTGCGGTGCTCGCTCTGGTTGAACTGGTCGCCCTGTCCGGAATCGGCCAGCAGGTAGGTGAAGTTGCTGTACAGGTCCAGGCTGGAACGGATGGCGTAGGCGCTCAGTTCGGAGCGGCTGGCGGCGCCGCGCCGGTGCAGCTGCCAGGACAGGCTGTAGCGCGCGCTGTCGCCGCCGTCGCTGGGATCCAGCGTGCCGTAGCGCCCTATCAGGCCCGCCTCGACGGCGCGCAGCGGCACCTGGTCGGTGGCGCTCCAGCGGTTGCGGTAGGCCATGGCGGTGAGGCTGTAGCCCTGGTCCGCCGTGCCGGCGCTGTAGCGCAGCACAGCGCTGTATTTGCGCACGCGCTCGGGCGTGTCCCAGGGGCCGTCGTTGCGGTTCGCTTCCAGCGCGTACAGCAGCTTGCCGTCGGGCGCCGCGCTGCCGGTGACGGCGCCAGTGCCAGTGCCAGTGCCAGTGCCAGTGCCGATGCCGGTGCTGCCCGCCGCCATGGCGCGCCGGTAGCCGTTGCCGCCGATGGTGGCGCTGGCCATGGACGGCAGTTCGTCGGCCAGGCGGATGCGGGCCGTGCCGGCGGAGGCGAAGTCGCCCTCCTCGGAGAAATAGGGGCCTTTGCGGTAGTCGATGCGTTGCACCAGTTCCGGTATCAGGAAGTTCATGTCCGAATAGCCCTGGCCGTGCGCGTGGCTGCGCATGTTGACCGGCATGCCGTCGATGAAGGTGGCGAAGTCGGTGCCGTGGTCGAGGTTGAACCCGCGCAGGAAATACTGGTTGGCTTTGCCGTCGCCGCTGTGCTGGGTGACGATCATGCCGGGCACGAATTCCAGCAGTTCGCCGGTGCGTAGCGCGGGCCTGCTGGCAATCAGGCTGGAGGTGATGCGGCCCTGGCTGGCCGCGTCCGATGTCCCGACGGCGTTGTCGTAGTGCCCCACGACCGCGACCACCAGGGGCGGCCCGGCGGCGAAGGCGCGTTCGCTGAACCACATGCTGGCTGCCGCGATGATGATCGTCGAACCGCCCGCCACCACCACGCGGCGGTAGAACCAGGTGGCGCGCATCAGGAAGGCCAGCGGCAGGAAGGCGGCCACGATGGCCAGCTGTCCCAGCTCGACGCCGGCATTGAAGCCCAGTAGTGCCAGCAGCAGCGACCCTTGCGGCAGCCCCAGGCCGCCCAGCACGCCGGCGAAGCCGAAGCCGTGGATCAGGCCGAAGGCGAAGGCGCCCGCCCAGCGCCGCGTGTGCACGAAGGGTCTGAGGTTGTTCAGTGCGGCGACGATCACCGAGGCGGCGATCACGGATTCCACCAGCTGCGACGGCAGGGCGACCACGCCGAGCGCGGCCAGGCTGAGGGTAATGGAGTGCGCCAGCGTGAAGGCGCTGACTGTCTTCAATACGTCGATGGCAGCCGCGCGGAAGTGGGGCGTTTCGCGCCAGGCACGCTCGCGCCAGACCAGCACGGACGGCAGCAGCAGCGATAGCAGGAACAGGATATGGTCGTAGCCGATCCAGATATGCCACACGCCGTGCTTCAGGTAGGCGCTGAACTGCGCCAGGCGGGAAGCTTGCGCAAGCTGCAGTACCTGCTCCGGCCGCTCGCTGCCGAAGATGGCGCTGCTGCTGTGCGCTGCGCCGCCGGCGGTGTGCTCCAGGCGCAGCAGGCCTTTATGCTGCGGGTCGGTGTCGGCGAACAGCCGGTAGCCGATGCGCAGCGCCTCCGGGACGGCGGGGCAGTGGGCGCGAAAGCGCAGCACCGAGTAGGCGCCGTCGGTGTGATGGTCGATCAGCTGCTCGCCGGCGGTGACGGTGCAGGGCGCCGAAGCGGCGCCGCCGGCTGCCAGGCTGAGACGGGACAGCGCGTAGGCGGCGATTTGCGGGTGGCGCTCGCGCACTTCGTCCCAGGTGAGCTGGCCGTCGCCGTCGCTGTCGAGGCCCAGCGCATAGTCCAGGTCGCGCAGTGCGATGTCCCACTGGCCGTCGATTTGTTCGCCGCCGGTGCGCAAGGTGAGGTAGCTGTCGCTGGGCTTGTGGGCCTGTGCGGTGCCGGCCGGCAGCGCCAGCATGACTGCCAGGGTGGCCGCTAGTGCGGCTTTGATCGTGGCTGCGGCTGCGCGGCGCGGCAGCCGGCGCGCGGTGCGAAGGCGGCGCATCATGGCCGGCTCCGCGCGGCGATGGCGATGGGCGTTGCGCCCGCCGGCATGGCAAGTTGAACGGCGAGCGGCTGGATGCTGCTGTCCTCCAGGCCGGTTTGCGCCAGCCAGGCCAGCGCGGGTGCCGCGGCGGCGCGGTCGTTCGCCTGCCGGGCCGCTTCAAGCAGGATGCGCAGGTCGGCCGGCTCTTTCTGCACCGCCCAGTTTTGCAGCGCCAGTGCCAGCGCGGCCCTGGCGTTGCCGCGCAGGTGCAGCTCGTAGCGGGCCTGTTCGCGCTGGTGCACGCTGTCGCCGCGCAGGGAGGCGGCGTCGAAGCGTGCCTGCAGTTCGCGCACGGCGTCGGCCAGCGCCGCTTGCCGCGCCGGGGAGGGCAGCGTGGCTTGGCTTTGCTTGAGCGCCAGCGCGTAGCGCAGCAGCAGGCCATCGATGCGGCGCTGTTCTTTGAGCAGCCCGGCCGCTTGGCCGGGCTGCCCGCGGTCCAGCAGAAAGTCGGCGTAGGCGCCTAGCAGGTAGCTGTCGCGCGGGGCCAGCTTGAGCGCGGCCAGGAAGCGCGCTTCAGCCAGGCGCGCGTCGCCGCGCCGGGCGGCCATTTCGGCCAGCTGGGTCAGCGTCCACGCCTGCATGGCGGGGTCGGCGCCGGCGCTGCGCTGCAAGGTGGTGGCGAGCAGCAGCTCGCTCTTGCGCAGTTGCCCGGTCAGGCCGGACACATTGGTCAGGCAGGTGATGCTGGCCAGCTCGCCCGCCAGCGCCGACAGGCGCGCGCAGCTGGCGGTGGCGGCGGCGTACTGTCCCAGTACCGTCTGCACGGTGGCGCGCGTGAGCCAGGCTTGCGCGTTCGCCGGCTCGGCCGCCGTCACCGCGTCCAGGTCCGTCATGGCCTCCGCGAAGTGGTGCGTGCCTTGCAGCAGCGTGGCGCGCAGTAGCCGCATGGCGGCGGGCGGCGCGGCCTGCTTCCACCACGGCGCCAGCGCCGCTTGCGCATAGCCGAAGTAGCGCGGGTCGGCCTCGCTGCGGCCGGCGGCGATGTAGCGCTGCGCCAGGGCGGCGGCCAGCTGCACGTCTTCCGGTGCGGCGGCCAGCTGCAGCCGCATGCGGCGCAGTTCCTGCTGCTGCGGGTCGGCGCGGCGCGGCAGGGTTTCGATCACGTCCGCGCCCGAGCGCGGCAGGTAGGGCGCCGCCAGCGCCGGCGGCGCCTGCAGCGCAACGATGGCGGCGAAAGCGGCTGCCATCAGAAAGGGCGCCATGACCGCCGTGCTGGCGGGCAGGATGGAGCGAGTCTTGTGCATGGTATTGCATCCAATGAGAGCCCTGCACCGGACGGGGTTGCGGTACGGCGCAGGGCGTTGCCGGCCTACTCGGCCGGTTCGCTGTTTTCCGGCGTGGTAACTGCCACGCCGTCGATCGCCGCTGGTTCCTTGTCCTCGGGGCTGGCGCCGATGAGGGCCAGCACAGCGGAATAGAAGGCGTCGGCCATGGTGACCGGCGGCGGCGGCGCCACCACCGGCGCGGCGGGGGTGCCGCCGCCGGAGCCGCCGCAGCCTCCCAGCAGCAGGGCCAATGCAAGCGGTGCGAGCGTTGTAGCGCGGATGGGCGTTTTCATGGCGCCTCCTACTTCTGCGGAGAGCCGGCCAGCGGCGTCTTCAGGTAAGGGAAGCCGGCCGTGACGAAGGTTTCGTCCAGGAAGGCGCCGTCGGTGAAGCGCAGCGCCCCGGCCGGAGCGTCGGCCGGGGTGCAGCCCAGGTTCAGGGTGCACAGCTTGCCCATCATCACGCGCAGCGCGATGTCGACCACGTCGTCCCCGGGGCGGCGGCCGTTGGGGAAGCCGGCGTTGTCGCCGTCGATCACGCCCAGGCGCTTTTGCGCCCCGCTCGGCGTGGGAGCGATCGCGGTGTTCAGGCGCAGCATCTCGGACGCGGTCACCGTGGCCGGCTGGTTCAGGCCTTTCACGCCGGTCAGGAAGGCCGCCACCAGGTCGTTGCGCGGGAAGTTGGTGGGCGCCTTGGCGCCGGCGCTGCCGTACAGGATTTCAACCAGCGCCGGCAGCGTGGGGTTGGTCACGTAGTCGGCGAACTGGCCGTCGGCGGAAGGCTTGCTGTGGTTGAATCGGTCCTTGTCCTTCAGGCCGATCACCACCTCGTTGACCAGCGGCGCGCCCAGGCGCGACACCTGGGTCCAGGCGCCGCCTTCTTTCGAAGAGCCCACCGCGCTGCCCGGCGTGGCGTTGAGGAGGCGGCCCTGGCGCATGCTGGCGGTGGTCCAGCCGCCGATGACGGGGTCGCCGCCGGTGGCGGAGGCGGTCAGGCAGTCGGCCGCCACCTCCAGTTCGATCGAGGTGACGTTCTTGAACGCCAGGTCGTCGCGGGCGTTCTTCTCGGCGCTGGCCAGGAACTCCACCGCCGGCGCCTTGATGTTGATCAGGTCGAAGGTTTCGCCCAGGTTCACCACGAAGGGGTCCTTGCGCTGGCCCACAAACAGGCGCGCCGGCGTGCCGCAGCCGGGAATGTTGACCGCGTAGACGTGCTTGGCGGCGTAGCCGGCGTAGTCCGGAATGGTCTTGTTGCCAATGTTGTCGACCGGTTTATCGAAGGTGCTGCCGCCGCCGGCCGCGTTGGTCAGCGCCGCGCGGCCGCCGCCACGGCGGTCGCCGCGCACCAAGGACACACTGTAGGTTTCGCGCACATTGAGCCCGGCGGGGTTGACGTCGTTCACGGCGCCGCCGTTGATCACCAGCGGGATCGACACCTTCTTGCCGCCCACGGTGAGCTGGGTGTCCTTGTTGGTGCTGCTGAAACGGAACTGGAAGGTCAGGTCTTCCCTGGCGTCGCCGTTGTTGTCGATGTGGATCTCGTACAACGCGTCCGGGTCCATGGCGAAGTAGTTTGGGCCGCCGTAGGCGTCCTGCAGCGGCACGTAGTTGGCGATCAGGGTAACGAACTTTTCGCGGCCGGGCTCGTAGCTGCGGAACATATAGAAGTCGGTGGCGTCCACCTTGGGCTGTTTGGTAATGAAAGGCGCTTCCCTGTGGCTGGACGCGAACGCTTGCGGCGCCAGTGCCAGGGCGACCAGGTTGCCGATCAACCAGGGTCTGAGGTGCAGTCTGCTATTTGCCATGCTAGTTCCCCTTTTGTCATGTGGTGTGGAGGTGCTGCACACGCATATACGTCAGGGGCGCCGGATCGGTTTCAGGAAAACGCGAATTTAGCGGCGACACCGCGGCCATTGTTCAATACAATCGAGTTCGACCTGACAGTAGCGGGGAGGCGCTTCGCCCATGCGCGCACGAGAGCAGCTTTTCACAAGCAACCCAGCCCTGGGACCGGATACCGGACCAGCCGCGCGCGCGCGGGGCTGGTGGCCGTTGGGCTTGCTGGCGGTGCTGCTGGCGGGCGCGCTGCTCTACCTGTTCCTGCAGGACAGGCGCAGCGCGGCCTCGGATTATTACGAGAACGTGGCCCTGCTGCGCCAGATCAAGGAGCTGGACGCCACCTGGGAGGCCGACGTGCTGAAGGCCCGGCTGGGCATGAAACAGGACGGTGAAGCGCTGGCGGCCACACTGCACGAGCTGGACCGCTTGCCCAAGCTGTTGCGTATCCCCCCGGCCGGCCAATCCGGTTCCGGCGCGCTGGACGCCAGCGTGGCGGCGCTGCGGAGCGCGCTGACGCACAAGGCCGGGCTGATTGCGCAGTTCCAGGTCCATAACGATGCACTGCGCAATGCGCTGGCATTCCTGCCGCAGGCCACCGACGAACTGGTGGAGCTGGGCGCCGACGGCGGCAGCGGCGCGGTGCGGCATGCCGGCGCGGCCGCCAACAAGGTGCTGCTGGCTACGCTGGTCTACAACGGCAGGCCCAGCGACGAAGCCTTTTTCGATATTGAACTGGCGCTGGCGGTGCTGTCCGCCGCCGCGCGGCCTCTGCCGCCGGCGCTGGCGCAGCGGCTGGAGCAGATCGGCTTGCACGCGCGCACGGTGGTGCGCGAACGGCTCGCCGTGCGCGACCTGCTGTTGCGCGTCACGGCGGCGCCGGCGGCCGCGCATGCGGACCGCATCAGCGCCATCCTCACCGCCGAGCATCAGCACAGTATCGCCAGGGTGCAGCAGCAGCGCCTGTATTTGCTGCTGCTGTCGGCCGCGCTGGCGGCGCTGCTGCTGTACGCGGCGCTGCGCCTGATCCGCAGCCATGCCATCATCCAACGCGTCAACAGCGAGCTGCAGCAGGTCAACGAGGGGCTGGAGGCGGCGGTGCGCGAACGCACCGGCGAACTGCTGAGCGCCAACGGCCAGCTGCAGACCGAAATCGCCGAACGCAAGCAGCTCGAGGGGCGCCTGGTGCAGTCCGAGAAGCTGGCCTCGATCGGCCAGCTGGCGGCCGGCGTGGCGCACGAGATCAACAATCCGCTGGCCTTCCTGGGCGCCAACGCCGCCATGCTGGAGCAGTACCTGGCGCGCCTGTTCGAGATGCTGGCCATCTACCGGGACGCGGAGCAGGCCATGGCCGCCCAGCCCGAGCTGGCGGCCCGCCTGCGGCGCGAGCGCGAACGGCTGGAGCTGGACTATCTGCACGAGGACATCCCGGACATCCTGCGCGAATCGCGCCAGGGCATGGCGCGCGTCAGCAAGATTGTGCAGGCGCTGAAGGAGTTCGCGCGCAGCGACGCGCAGCAGCAGTGGGAACCGGCCGATCTGCATCGCTGCATCGACGCTACGCTGGAGCTGATCGCCAGCGACTTGCAGCAGAAGGCCGGCGTGGTCAAGCAATACGGCGCGCTGCCGGACATCGAATGCGTGCCCTCGCAGCTGAGCCAGGTGGCCATGCACCTGCTGCTGAACGCCTGCCAGGCCGTGGGCCCGCAGCGCGGCCGCATCACCATCCGCACCGGTACGCAAGACGGGCAGGCCTGGTTCGAAGTGGCCGACGACGGCTGCGGCATGGCGCCCGAGGTGGTGCCGCGCATATTCGATCCCTTCTTCACCACGCGCGACATCGGCCAGGGCACCGGCCTGGGCCTGGCGCTCTCCTACGGCATCGTGCAGCAGCACCGGGGGCGCATCGATGTGCAATCCGCGCCGGGCGCGGGCAGCACCTTCCGTGTCACCTTGCCGCTACGGCGGGCGGAGGAAAGTTAGCGACGTGATGCCGGTTTTGCAATAGAATCGAAGCGTCGTTTCCGCCAGCAGGAGGTGCACCGTCCATGCGCTCGTCCGAGCCGCCGCCCCCACGCAGGCAAGCCATCGGTGTGCGCGCCAGCCTCGCCCTGCTTGTCGTGGGTTGCATCGTGCCCATGGCCGCAGTGGCTGGCTTTTTGATAGTCGATTTCTACACGCGCGAACGCGCCCAGCTGCTGGCCAGCACGGTGGGCCAGGCGCGCGCCATCATGGCCGCCGTGGACGCCGGATTCCGCAGCACCGAAGCGGCGCTGCAGGCGTTGAGTACTTCGCACCAGCTCGAGCGCGGCGACCTGGCCGGCTTCCATGCCCGCGCCGTCGAGGCGCAGCGCCAAATGGAGGCCGACGGCGTGATCCTGATCGACGCCGGCGGCAACTTGCTGATGTCGACCCGCCGCGCCTACGGCGAACCCTTGCCCAAGCTGGGGCCGACACCGCTGCTGAAGCGCATCCTGGCCACCGGCCGGCCGGGCGTCTCCAACCTGTTCCCGGCCCCGGTGGGCGGGCAGCTGATGTACACCATCGGCGTGCCGGTCCGGCGCGACGGCGCGATCGCCATGTCGCTCAACGCCACCGCCTCGCCGGTGCAGCTGGCCGCGCTGCTGGCCGCGCGCAAGCTGCCCGACAGCTGGCGCACGGCCATTATCGACGGCAGCGGCAAGATCGCCGCGCGCAGTCACGACATCGCGCGTTTCGCAGGCCGCCCCACCACGCCGGCGCTGCTGCGCCAGCTCGAGCTGGCCGACGAGGGCGGATTCGAAACCACCACCCTGGACGGCATCCCGGTGTACACCGTGTACAGCCGCTCGCCGGACAGCCGCTGGAGCGTGGCACTGGGCATTCCGCTGGACGAATTGACAGCTGGCCTGCGCCGTTCGCTGGCCTGGCTGATCGCCGTTACGCTGGCCGCGCTGGCGCTCGGCCTGGCGCTGGCCTGGCGCATCGGCGGCGGCATCGCGCGCTCGGTGCGTGCGCTGGCCGGCCCGGCGGCGGCGGTGGCCTCCGGCGAGGTGCCGGCGATCCCGCCGCTGGCGCTGCGAGAGGCCAATGAGCTGGGCCTGGCCCTGCAGCAGGCGGGGGCCACGGTGCGCACTGCCCAGGCCGAGCGGCGCGAGAGCGAGCAGCAGCTGGCGCTGGCGGCCGAAGCGGCGCGCATGGGCATCTGGGTGCGCGACCTGGCGCGCGAGCGGGTATGGGTGTCGGCCTCCTGGCGCGAACTGTTCGGCTTCCGCCCGGACGAGCCGGTGTCGGTCGAGACGCTGCTGCAGCGGGTGCACCCGGACGACAGCGCCGCCGTGCGGCGCGTGCTGGAGCAGGCCGCGCGCGGCGAGCGCTATGAAATCGAGTACCGCATCGAGCCACCGCAGGGCGGCTTATGCTGGGTGGCTTCGCGCGGCAGCTGCGAAGCGGGCAGCGACGGCGTGCCGCGGCTGGTGCGCGGGGTGGCGCTCGACATCACGCAGCGCAAACTGGCCGAACTGGAAATGCAGCAAAAGCAGCGCGAGGTGACGCACCTGGCGCGGGTGGCGACGCTGGGCGAGCTGTCCGGCGCGCTGGCCCATGAGCTGAACCAGCCGCTGACAGCCATCCTGAGCAACGCGCAGGCGGCGCAGCGCTTCCTGCGCCAGTCCACGCCCGACCTGCTGGAGGTGGACGCCATCCTGGCCGACATCGTGGCCGAGGACCAGCGCGCGGGCGAAATCATCCGCCGCCTGCGGCGCCTGTTCGACAAACGCGAGGCGCCGCGGCAGCCGGTGGACGTAAACCAGGTGGTGATCGGCGTGCTGCGCCTGCTGCGCAACGACCTGCTCAGCCATGGCGTGGCGCTGTCGTCGGTGCTGGGCGCCGGCGGCGCGCACGTGCTGGCCGACAGCGTGCAGCTGCAGCAGGTGCTGATCAACCTGCTGATGAACGCCTGCGACGCCATGGCCTTGACGGAAGCGGGCGGCAAGGCGATCGGCGTGCGCACCGCGCTGGACGACGATGGCTGGGTGCGCATCATCATCGCCGACTGCGGCAGCGGCATCCCCGCCGCCGCGCTGGAGCAGGTGTTCGCGCCCTTTTACAGCACCAAGGAAAGCGGCATGGGACTGGGCCTGTCGATCTGCCGCGGCATTGTGTCGGCGCACGGCGGCCAGCTGTGGGCCGAGAGCAATCCGGACCGCGGCGCCAGTTTCCACGTCCGGCTGCCGCTGGCCGGCGCCGAAGCGGCCGTGGGACAGGGAGCGCCGGCATGAACGGCGCCATGCTGCCGCCACCGGTGCGGCAGCCGCCGCGGGTGTTCGTGGTGGACGACCAGCCGGCCATCCTGAAGGCGCTGACCCGGCTGCTGGCCTCGGCCGGTTTCGCCGTGGCGCCTTACGAGTCGGCGCAGGCCTTCCTGGCCAGCGGCGCCGCGGCGGAGCCGGGCTGCCTGGTGCTGGACCTGTCCATGCCGGACATGGACGGCATGGCCCTGCAGCAGGCGCTGGCAACCCAGGGCAGCGTGCTGCCGCTGATCTTCCTGACCGGCCATGGCGACATCGCCAGCGGCGTGCGGGCCATGAAGCAGGGCGCCTTTGACTTCCTCACCAAGCCGGTGGACGCCGACGAGCTGATGGCGGCGGTGCAGGCTGCGCTGGAACTCAACACGCTGCTGCGCACGGCGGACGCCGAGCGCGACGCGCTGCGCCGGCGTTACGACAGCCTGACCCGGCGCGAACGCGAGGTGATGGCGCTGCTGGTCGAAGGCCTGCTCAACAAGCAGGTGGCGGCCCAGCTGGGCACGGTGGAAAAGACCGTCAAGGTGCACCGCGCCCGCGTGATGCAGAAAATGCAAGTGCGCTCGCTGACGGCGCTGGTGCGCCTGGCCGACAAGCTGCGCACCCGGTAGGGTTGGGCCAAGGTCCAATATCGCGCGCCGGCCCGGCGCGCTATCTTGCCAGTCATGGATACCACCACACTTCCCTGGGTTGCCGTTGTCGACGACGAGGCAGCCATCCGGCGCGCGCTGATGCGGCTGTTGCGCGCGGCCGGCATCCCGGCCCGCGACTACGACGGCGGCGCCGCGCTGCTGGCGGCGCTGCAAGACGGCGCCGGCGCGCCGTTCTGCGTGGTGCTGGACCTGCACATGCCGGGCATGTCCGGCCTCGAGGTGCAGCGGCGCCTGGCCGAGCTGGCGCCGCGCACCGGCGTGATCGCCGTCACCGGCCAGCACACGGCCGAAGGGCAGGCGCGCGTGCAGCGCGGCTGCGCGCTGGCTTACTTGCTCAAACCGATGAACGACCAGGCCTTGCTGGAGGCGATCGCCGCCGCCCGCACGGGCTGGCAATAGCTGCAACCATAACAACAGCACTGGAGAATACCATGGCAAGCTTGTCCGAATTGCAGCAGGCCGGCATCCTGATCGTCGACGACCGCCCCGTCAACGTGGTGCTGCTCAAAACCATGCTAGAGTGCGCCGGCTACGCGCGTGTCGATACCACCAGCGACCCGTGCGGCGTGGTGGAACTGCACCGCGCGCAGCGCTATGACCTGATCCTGCTGGACCTGAACATGCCGTTCATGAATGGCTTTGAAGTGCTGGAAGGGCTGAAGGAAGTGGAGGCGGGCGAATATCTGCCCGTGCTGGCGGTGACGGCGGCCCCCGAGCACAAGCAGCGCGCGCTGGACGCCGGCGTGATGGACTTCATCTGCAAGCCGTTCGACCACTGCGAGGTGCTGGCCCGCATCCGCAACCTGCTTGAAGTGCGCTTGCTGTACACCGGCACGCGCGACCAGGGCGCCCGCCTGGCCTGTTACGACGCGCTGACCGGCCTGCCCAACCGCAGCCTGTTCCAGCGTTCGCTGGAGCAGATGCTGGCGGGCGAAGGGGAGCGCTCCAGCGCGGTGCTGATGCTGGACCTGGACGGCTTCGCGCGCACCAACGACACCCTGGGCCATGCCGCCGGCGACGCGCTGCTGCGCCAGTTCGCCCAGCGCCTGCAGCAATGCGCGCCGGAAGGCAGCGTGGTGAGCCGCTTCGGCAACGACGAATTCGCCATGGCCTTGGGCGGCCTGGCCACGCAGCACGACGCGCTGCAGGCCGCCGAGCAGCTGCGCCACTGCTGCGCCCGGCCGTTCCAGCTGGAGCAGGGCGAAACGCTGCTGACGGCCAGCATCGGCATTGCGCTGCATCCCGCCGACGCGGCCGACGCCGCCACGCTGATGAAATACGCCAGCACCGCGCTGCACCAGGCCAAGCAGGGCGGCGGCGGCGCTTGCCGCTTCTTCACCGACGCGATGGACGTGCAGGCCCAGCGCCGCTTTGAATTCGAGCGCGCGCTGCGGCTGGCGGTGGCCAACGGCGAATTCGAACTGTACTACCAGCCCAAGGTGGAAGTGAGCAGCGGCCGCATGGTCGGCGCCGAGGCGCTGCTGCGCTGGAACCGGCCCGGCTACGGCCCGGTGTCGCCGTCGGCCTTCATCCCGCTGCTCGAGGAGACGGGCTTGATCGTGGAAGTGGGCGCCTGGGTTATCGACACGGCCTGCCGCCAGATTGCCCTGTGGGCCGCATGTCCCGGCGGGCCGGTGCCGGTGGCGGTCAATGTGGCCAGCCGCCAGTTCGCCGACAGCGGCCTGCAGCAAACCGTGGCGCACGCCATCGCGGCGCACGGCATCGCGCCCGAGCTGCTGGCGCTGGAGGTCACCGAGAGCGCGCTGATGGACGACACCGAGCGTACCGCCGCTGCCCTGGCGACGCTGCGCACCATGGGCGTGAAAGTGGCCATCGACGATTTCGGCACCGGCTATTCCAGCCTGGCCTACCTGAAGCGCTTCCCGGTGGACGCGCTCAAGATCGACATCGCCTTCATCCGCGACGTCACCGTGGACCCGGGCGACGCCGCGCTGGTGGACGCGATCATCGCCATGGCGCACAGCCTGGACCTGGAAGTAGTCGCCGAAGGCGTGGAGACCGAAGCCCAGCTGGCCTACCTGGCGCGCCACCGCTGCGACCAGATCCAGGGCTACTATTTCAGCCGCCCGGTGCCTGCCATGCAGTTCCAGCGCCTGCTGCTGGAAGGCGCCAGCCTGGCGCTGCCCGACACCGGCGCACCGCCGCTGCGCACGCTGCTGCTGATCGACGACGAGCCGCACGTGCTGTCGTCGCTGCAGCGCCTGCTGCGCCAGGACGGCTACCGCGTGCTGACCGCCAGCGGCGCGGCCGAGGCCTTCGAACTGCTGGCGCGCCACCAGGTGCAGCTGGTGCTGTGCGACCAGCGCATGGAGGAAATGAGCGGCACCGAGCTGCTCGACAAGGTCAAGGACATGTATCCGGATACTTTCCGCATCATCCTGTCCGGCTACACCGACCTGGCCACCATCATGGAGTCGATCAACCGGGGCTCGCTGTACCGGTTCTGGACCAAGCCCTGGGACAACCGTATGCTGCGCGAGAATGTCCGTGCCGCGTTCCGCCACTACTGGCAGCTGCACGGCCTGTCCAGCGCCGACCAGGCGCAGTGCGCCTGACCATTCCGCCGCAGGAGCCCGCCATGTCGTTCCGCCATCCACAATACGGGACCGCTGCGCCGCCCGCTCGGCGGTGCGCCGCCATGCCGGCGCTGGCGCTGTTGCTGGCGACTGCGCCCGTGCCGGCCGCCCCGGTCAACGAACCGATCCAGCCCGTGCCGCAGTCGCTGCGCCAGGATCCCGCCAAGGCCGCGCTGGGGCAGCGCCTGTTCAACGATACGCGCCTGTCGGCCAACAACCGCGTGTCCTGCGCCACCTGCCACGACCTGGCGCGCGGCGGCGCCGACAGCCGTGGCGTGTCCCTTGGACTGGATGGCAAACCGGCCGCGATGAATGCGCCCAGCGTGTTCAACGCGGCGCTCAACTTCAAACAGTTCTGGAACGGCCGCGCCGACACGCTGGAGGCGCAAATTGGCCTGGTGGTAGAAAACCCGGCCGAGATGGGATCGCGCTGGCCGGACGTGGTGCGCAAGGTTCAGCAGGACGCGGCCTACAGCAGCGCCTTCGCGGCTGCCTACAAGGACGGCGTAACGCGCGCCAACATCGAGCACGCGCTGGCCTCGTTCGAGCGCACCTTGATTACGCCCAATTCGCGCTTCGACCGCTACCTGCGCGGGGAGCACGGCGCCATCAGCGCAGCCGAGCGGGCAGGTTACACGCGCTTCAAGCAGTACGGATGCATCGCCTGCCATCAGGGCGTCAACGTGGGAGGCAATATGTTCCAGAAATTCGGCGTGATGGCCGACTATCCTGCGCGCGGCGGGGCCGGCTGGTCCGCCGGCCGGCCGGACCAGGGGCGCTATGCGCTTACCGGCAGCGAAGAAGACAGATACGTCTTCAAGGTACCCAGCCTGCGCAACGTGGCGCGTACCGCGCCGTACTTCCACGACGGCTCGGCCGCCACCCTGGAACAGGCCATCGACATCATGTTCAAGTACCAGCTGGGACGCCCCGGCAGCGCCGAGGACAAGGCGCTGATTGCCCAGTTCCTGGCCACGCTGGACGCGCAGCCGGTATCGCGGCCGGGAGCACGGCCATGAACTCCCGGCTGCCGCTGCTGGGCGGGATTCTTGGCGTTGCGCTGGCCGGTGCGCTGCTGTTCCAGTATCGGCAGGGCCCCAGCTACGACGCCTCGTCCTATTTTGAGAGCGTGGCGCGCCTGCGCCAGATCAAGCAGCTCGACGCGCAATGGGAACTCGACGCGATGAAGTCCAGGCTGGGCATCAACCAGAGTTACGACGAGCTGGTCAATCCCTTGCCGATGCTGCACGCGCTGCCGCAACAGCTCGGCGCGGACACCGGCGCGCTCGACCGCCCTGGCGCGCAAGCCCTGGCCGGCAGCGTGGCGGCACTGGAACGCGAATTGTCGCGCAAGGCCGCGCTGATCGAGTCGTTCAAGTCGCACAACGCGGTACTGCGCAACTCGCTGGCCTTTCTGCCGGTCGCCACCGGCGAACTGGTGGACCTGGGGCGCAGCCAGGCGCCGGACAGCGCCATCGGGCGCGCCGGCGCGGCGGCCAGCAAAGTGCTGCTGGCCACGCTGGTGCACAACCAGACCGGCGCCGACGAGCACCTGGCGGCCATTGAAGTGGAACTGGCCGGGCTGGCGGCGGCGCGCCGTTCGCTGCCGCCGGAACTGGCGCAGCGGCTGGACCTGTTCACCCTCCACGTGCACACCGCGCTGCGCGAGCAGCAAGCCGTGCATGGCCTGCTGGCGCGCGTCGCCGCCGCGCCCACCGGCACGCACATGGACCAGATCAGCGCATTGCTCAACCACGGACAGGAGCGCGACGCGCGGCAGATGCAGCAGCACCGCGCCGGCCTGCTGCTGCTGTCGGCGGCGCTGGCCGCGCTGTTGCTCTACGCCGGCTGGCGGCTGATCCGCAGCCACGCCATCATCAATAGCTTCAACAGCCGGCTTCTGCAGGCCAACGAGGGCCTGGAGGCGGCGGTGCGCGAGCGCACTGGCGAGCTGCTGCGCGCCAACGACAAGCTGCAAACCGAGATGGCCGAGCGCAAGCAGCTGGAAGGACGCCTGGTGCAGTCCGAGAAGCTGGCCTCCATCGGCCAGCTGGCGGCCGGCGTGGCGCACGAAATCAACAATCCGCTCGGCTTCCTGGCCTCCAACTCCGACATGCTGGAGCAGTACCTGGAGCGGCTGTTCGAGATGCTGGCGATCTACCAGGACGCCGAGCCGGCCATGGGCGCCGTTCCGGGCCTGGCGCCACGGCTGCAGGCGCAGCGTTTGCGGCTGGAGCTGGACTACCTGCGCGATGACATCCCGGTTTTGCTGGCCGAATCGCGCGACGGCATGGCCCGCGTCAGCAAGATCGTGCAGTCGCTGAAGGATTTTTCGCGCACCGACTCGCTGCAGCAGTGGGAGTGGGCCGATTTGCACCGCTGCATCGACTCCACCCTCAACATCATCGCCAGCGAAGTGCGCAAGGTGGCCGACGTGCGCAAGGAATACGGCCCGCTGCCGGACGTGGAATGCATGCCCTCGCAGCTGAACCAGGTGTTCATGAACCTGCTGGTCAACGCCAGCCACGCAGTGGGGCCGGAGCGCGGCCTGATCACCGTCCGCACCGGTGTGGCGGACGGCCAGGGCTGGATCGAAGTGGCCGACACCGGCTGCGGCATCGCGGACGATGTGTTGCCGCGCATATTCGATCCCTTCTTCACCACCAAGGCCATCGGCAAGGGCACCGGGCTGGGCTTGTCGCTGTCGTACGGCATCGTGCAGAACCATCGTGGCCGCATCGATGTGGAGAGCGCGCCCGGCGCCGGCAGCCGCTTCCGCATCACGCTGCCGCTGCAGCAGCAGTCAAGCCAGCGGCAGTCGAGTTTGCAAGACGGCCAGCGCTACGCGGTGCCGGCCAGCCGCAGCGCCAGCCCGACCAGCGCGCAAGCGGCAATGACCTGCACCACGTTGACCTTGTAGCGCAACAGCGCCACGGTGGCGCCCAGCGCGACCAGCGCCGACAGCCAGTCGAAGCGGCCCTCGAAGCCCTGCGGCCACAGCACGTGGAAGCCGAAGAACAGTGCCAAATTCACGATCACGCCCACTACGGCGGCCGTGATGGCGGTCAGCGGCGCGGTAAATTTCAGGTCGCCGTGGGTCGATTCGACCAGTGGGCCGCCGGCCAGGATGAACAGGAAGGAAGGCAGGAAGGTAAACCACGTGACCAGCGCGGCTGCCGTGGCGCCGGCCAGCAACAGCAGGTCCGGCCCCAGCGCTGCCTTGGCGTAGCCGCCCACGAAGGCGACGAAGGCCACCACCATGATCAGCGGGCCGGGCGTGGTTTCGCCCAGCGCCAGGCCGTCCATCATCTGCGTGGCCGTAAGCCAGCCGAAATGGTCAACCGCGCCCTGGTAGACATAGGGCAGCACCGCGTACGCGCCGCCGAAGGTGAGCAGCGCGGCCTTGGTGAAGAACCAGCTCATTTGCGTGAGCGTGTGCTGCCAGCCGAACAAGGCCGTCAGCGTCGCCATGGGCACGGCCCACAGCGCGGCGCCCACGGCGGCGATGAGGGCGAGCTTGCGCCAGCTGAAGCGCGCGTGGGCCGGCGTGGGCGTATGGTCGTCGATCAGCGCCGCGCCGAAGGACGGCAGCGCCGCCCCGTGGCCGCCGCCGGCCTGGAATTTGTCCGGCATGCAGCGTCCGCCCGCGTAGCCGGCCAGCGCGGCGGCCAGCACGATGGCGGGGAAGGGCACGCCGCCGGCGAAGATGGCGGCGAAGGAGGCGCCGGCGATGCCCCACAGCCAGCCGTTCTTCAGCGCCCGTCCGCCGATGCGGTGCGCTGCCTGCAGCACGATGGCCGCCACGGCCGGCTTGATGCCGTAGAACAGGCCGGCCACCAGCGGCAGGTCGCCATAGGCCACGTACACCCATGACAGGCCGGTGAGGATCAGCAGCGAAGGCAGCACGAACAGCGCGCCGGCCACCACGCCGCCCAAGGTGCGGTGCATCAGCCAGCCGATGTAGGTGGCCAGCTGCTGGGCCTCGGGGCCGGGCAGCAGCATGCAGTAATTCAGCGCGTGCAGGAAGCGCCGCTCCGAAATCCAGCGGCGGCGCTCCACCAGTTCCTGGTGCATGATGGCGATCTGTCCGGCCGGGCCGCCGAAACTGATGAAGCCCAGCTTGAGCCAGAAGCGGAACGTCTCGCCGAAGCTGACGGCTGCAGGGGCGGCGGTGCCGGAATCGCTGAGTGGCGCTGGTGTATGCATGCGGCGGGCTGGCTGTTAAAAGGATGGCAGTATTCTATCAACCGGTCTTATAGTACTGCTAAGCTTGAATTTCTTCGGAGCACACCATGTCCAGTTGCTGCGGCGACGCTTGCGCCTCAAGCAAGCCGCCCATCGATCCCCGCTACCGGCGCATCCTGTGGGTGGCCCTGTTCATCAACGCCGCCATGTTCGGCGTCGAGCTGTTGGGGGGACTGCGGGCCGAGTCGGTGTCGCTGCTGGCCGACGCCGTCGACTTTTTCGGCGATGCCGCCAACTACGCGCTGTCGCTGTTCGTGCTCGGCATGGCGGCGGCGTGGCGCGCGCGCGCCGCGCTGGCCAAGGGCGTCATGATGGGCGGCTACGGCGTGTTTGTGCTGGGCAAGGCTGGCTGGAGCCTGGCCGCCGGCACGGCGCCCGAGCCGGTCACCATGGGCCTGATCGGCGTCATCGCCCTGCTGGCGAACGGCACTGTCGCGCTATTGCTGTACGCCTTCCGCGACGGCGACGCCAACATGCGTTCGGTGTGGCTGTGTTCGCGCAACGATGCGATCGGCAACGTCGCGGTCATGCTGGCCGCGCTGGGCGTATTCGGCAGCGGCGCCAGCTGGCCGGACCTGGCCGTGGCGGCCGTGATGGCGGTGCTGGGACTGACGGCGGCGCGCACCGTCATCGTGCAGGCGCGCCGCGAACTGCGCGCAGGCGCGGGCAGCGGCGGGGCCATGAGCGGCTCGCCAGCGCCGCCCAAGGCCCGTAACAGCGCTCAGCGGTAAACCAGCACCGGGATGTCGGTATGGGTCAGCACTTTCTGGGTTTCGCTGCCCAGCAGCACGCCCTTCACGCCCTTGCGTCCGTGCGACGCCATGCAGATCAGGTCGCAACCCTTGTCCCGGGCCGCCTTGACGATGGCTTCATAGGGATGGTCATTGACCATGGACACGGTCTTGCACGCCACGCCGGTCTCGTCTGCCGCGCCCTGAATCCCGGCCAGCACCTTGGCGGCGAAGGCCTGGCTGTCCAGCCGATATTGCCCGGACGTGTCCGACAAGACGCCAGGCAGGATAGACAGCACGTGAAACTCCGGGGTCACGCAGAGGCCGGTGACCTGCGCGCCCATCTCCTTGGCCAGCGCGATGCACTTGCGGCTTGCCATTTCGGACATGGCCGACCCGTCGGTGGGTAAGAGAATATGCTTGAACATGTTAACCTCCATAGCTTTGGCGGCATGTCCAGCTGCACGCACGCTACGCCACGCTGCTGCCCATGGCCGTATTGGCAGCGCCGGCACCAGCGCGCCGTCGGGCACCATGCTGCTCCTTGCAGCAGTCCCTTCTTCAGTATAGGCCGCGCCGTCGGCGCGTGTAAGGCGCCGCCTGTTCAGCGAGCCGGCGTATTGCGGAAGGTCTTCTCTCTATTGGACGTGCATCGTTGAGCTTGCCTGCCATCGGTGCAGTCATCTATTCGGACACCAGAGCGGGCAAACTTGACGCCCCCTTGCCCGGGGTCTAATATAAATGACTCAAAAGTAAGTAAGATGGCAAGTCATCACTATCCCCATGCAAGCTCCAACTGATATCAAACCGCGCTGGGAACGGCGCAAGGACGCGCGGCCGCAGGAACTGCTGGAGGCCGCGCTGGAGCTGTTCGTCGAGCGCGGCTTCGCCGCCACCCGGCTGGAAGACGTGGCGCGCCGCGCCGGCGTCTCCAAGGGCACGCTGTATCTCTATTTTGAAAACAAGGAAGAACTGTTCAAGGCCGTGGTGCGCGCCACCATCGGCCAGGCCATCGGCCAGGCCGAGCTGGACCTGGCCGCTTCCGACGCCCCCAGCGCCACGCTGCTGAAGGAAATGCTGATGCGCTGGTGGGGCCAGGTGGGCGCCACCAAGCTGGCCGGCATCACCAAGCTGATGATGGCCGAGTCGGGCAATTTCCCGGAACTGGTGCGCTTCTATGAAGACGAGGTGGTGGCGCGCGGCAATGCGTTGCTGGTGCGCGTGCTCGAGCGCGGCCTGGCGCGCGGCGAGTTCCGCCCGCACGACCCGCAGGTGATGATGCCGGTGCTGAGCGCCCCGGTGCTGATGCTGATGATGTGGAACAACGCCTTCCTGCCCTGTGGCGGCGGCAGCAGCATCGATCCGGAGCAGTACATGGCCGCCTTCCTCGACCTGGCCGTGCGGGGGCTGGCCCCGGACGCCGCGGTGCCGTAAAAATGGGCAGCGCGGGCGTTTTTTGCGCGTTCAGCCCCCCGAATCTGCAGGCTGTCGCAATTTCCCTCAGTCCGTCGCCGATATCGTTAATATGCCGTCCTGACCAGTTCAACGATAAAATGACGGATTATTTAATCCTTCACCGAGTTTAAAGATGAATATCGAACAAGCCCGCTTCAACATGATCGAACAGCAAATCCGTCCATGGGACGTCCTGGATGTGGACGTGCTGGAGGTGCTGAACGTGGTCAAGCGCGAGAACTTCGTCCCTGCCAGCCACAAGAACCTGGCCTTCGCCGATACCGAAATCCCGCTGGGCAATGGCTACACCATGCTGACCCCCAAGCTGGAAGCGCGCATCCTGCAGGACGTGCAGCTGAAAAAACATGAGAACGTGCTGGAAATCGGCACCGGCAGCGGCTACATGGCCGCCCTGCTGGCGCATCGCGGCCGCCACGTCACCACCGTCGAGATTGCGCCGGAACAGAAGGCGCAGGCCGAGCAGAGCCTGGCTGCCGCCGGCGTCACCAACGTCACCGTGGAACTGGGCGACGGCTCCCAGGGCTGGACCAACGGCGCCCCGTTCGACGTCATCGTGCTGTCGGGCGCGCTGCCCAAGCTGCCGGAAGCGTTCCTGCAGCAGGTCAAAGTGGGCGGCCGCATCTTCGCCCTGATCGGCGAGGCGCCGGTCATGTCGGGCGTGCTGATCACCCGCACCTCGGACGGCTACGAGCAGAAGAAACTGTTTGAAACCGACGTCAAGCCGCTGCAATCGGCCACCAAGCCGTCGCAGTTCACGTTCTAAGCGGAACGGGAGCGTCGCATGCAACACATTACTGCGCTGGAACTGGCCGACTGGCTGGCCGACGACGCGCGCCCCAGCCCGTTTTTGCTGGACGTGCGCGAGAACTGGGAGTACGAGACCTGCCATATCGCCGGTTCCACGCTGATGCCGATGAACTCCATCCCGGCCCGCATCGACGACCTCGATGAGGACGCGGCCATCGTCTGCATTTGCCACCACGGCGCGCGCAGCATGCAGGTGGCCGCTTTCCTGGAGCGCAACGGTTTCGGCAAGATCACGAATTTGACGGGCGGCATACATGCGTGGGCTGTTCAGGTCGACAGCACCATGCCAAAATACTAATTGTTATTGATTCCACGGAGAACGCAATGCAGAAACCCTTAATCGCCTTGCTGATCAGCAGCGCACTGTTGACCATAAACGCACAGGCGGCCGACCTCATCCAAGTGTACCAGCAGGCGCTCGCCAACGACGCCACGTATGCCAGCGCGCGCGCTGCACTTGCTGCAGGTCAGGAAAGGACGACGCAAGGGCGCTCCGGTTTGCTGCCGGTGATTGGCCTGGGTGGTTCCAGCACCAAGATCACCGGCGACTTCGAATCGAAGGCCGACGACCCGTTCGGCGCCGGCAGCGGCCCGCGCGACAACTCGCGCAACCAGTGGTCGCTGAGCCTGTCGCAGCCGCTGTTCCGCTGGGACCGCTGGGAAACCTACCAGCAGAGCAAACTGAGCCAGGCGTCCACGGAAGCCGTGTTCGCCCAGGCCCAGCAAGACCTGATCACCCGCGTGGCGCAAGCCTATTTCGACGTGCTGACCGCGCAGGACAACCTGTCGTCGATCCAGGCGCAGAAATCGGCCACCACCGAACAGCTGGCCTCGGCCAAGCGCAATTTCGAGGTCGGCACCCAGACCATCACCGACACGCACGAAGCGCAGGCGGCGTACGACCTGGTGGTGGCGCAGGAGTTCGCCGCCATAAACGACCTGGAAGTCAAACGCAACGCGCTGCAGCAGATCATCGGCGCCGCGCCGGGCTCGCTGTCCACGCTGCGCACCGGCGTGACCATCGCCGCGCCGCAGCCGGCCGCGATCGAACCGTGGATAGCGTCGGCCGAGCAGCAAAACTATTCCGTGGTGGGCGCACAGCTGAACCTGGAAATCGCCAAGCGCGACATCTCGCGCAACCGCGCCGGCCACCTGCCGACGCTGGACCTGGTGGCCAGCAAGGGCCGCGACAGCGTGACCGCCTCCGGCATCACCAAGACCAACGCGGTCGGCGTGCAGTGGAACGTGCCGCTGTTTAACGGCTTCGCCGTGACCAGCCGGGTGCGCGAATCGATCGCGCTGGAAGACAAGGCGCGCAACGACCTGGAGGCCACGCGCCGCGCCGCCGCGCAGAACGCGCGCACCGCTTTCCTGGGCATGAACAGCGGCCTGGCGCAGGTGCGCGCGCTGGAAGCGGCCGAAGTGTCGAGCAAGTCGGCGCTGGACTCGAACAAGCTGGGCTACCAGGTGGGCGTGCGCATCAACATCGACGTGCTGAACGCGCAGCGCCAGCTGTACTCCACCCAGCGCGACCTGTCGCGCGCACGCTACGACACCATCATGAACGGCCTGCGCCTGAAGTCGGCGGCCGGCACGCTGAAGGAAGCGGACCTGGCGCCGATCAACGAACTGCTGGTGAAGTAAGCTGCGGCTTGCCTGTCCCGACACAAACCCCGCATCTGCGGGGTTTTTTGTTGTATTGACATACAGTTTGATTAAGATAATAATGAGAATCATTCTTATGTAGCCAGCCTGCCTGGGCAAGCCAACATTCCCCTCTGTTCCGGAGTCTGGCTTGGGCTTAGCCGCCGCACACGATCCTGTTGCCGATTTATATGCCCGCCACCACGGCTGGCTGAGCGGCTGGCTGCGCAAAAAAATGGGTTGCGCCGACAACGCCGCCGACCTTGCGCAGGACACTTTTGTGCGCATCCTCTGCCGTCCGCTCGACTGGAGCCAAGTGCGCGAACCGCGCGCCTTCCTGAGCACGGTGGCGCACGGCCTGATGGTCAACCAGCTGCGGCGCCAGGCCATGGAACGCGCCTACCTGGACGCGCTGGCCGCCCAGCCCGGCCAGTCCAGCCCTTGTCCCGAGAGCCGGGCGCTGGTGGTCGAGGCGCTGATGGAAATCGACGCGCTGCTCGACGGCCTGCCGCCCAAGGCGCGCCTGGCCTTCCTGCTGTCGCAGCTGGAAGGGCTGCCGTACGCGCAGATCGCGGAGCGGCTCCATGTGTCGCTGAGCATGGTGAAGAAATACATGCTGCAGGCGGTGACCCACTGCATGCGCATCGAGCGGGCCTGAACCGTGGACGGCAAGCGTACGAAGGCGGGCGCCGTGGAGCAGGCCGCGCAGTGGTTCGTGGTGCTGGCGTCCGGCGAGGCCGGCGAGGCGGACCGCGTGTGCTGGCAGGCCTGGCGCGACGCGCATCCTGACCATGAACAGGCCTGGCAGCGGGTGGAGGGCAGCACCGCCCGCTTTGCCGCCATTCCGCAGGGGCATGCGGCCGCGTCGCTGCGCGCGCTGGCCGATCCCCGTTTGTCCAATCCCCTTCCCACTTTGCCTGCCGCCGCCGCGCCCCCGTCGCGCAGCCGCCGCAAGGGCCTGGCGCAGCTGGCGGTGCTGCTGGCCGTCGCGGCCGGCGGCATGCAGGCCTACCGCCTGAGCGACTGGTCGGCCGACTTCGTCACCGCCGCCGGCGAGCAGCGCGACACCACGCTGGCCGACGGCAGCCGCCTGCTGCTCGACACCGGCAGCGCCGTGGACGTGGCGTTTTCGTCCGGCAGCCGGGTGCTGCGGCTGCGGCGCGGCCGCATCCTGGTCGCCACGGCGGCCGATCCGGCGCCGCGCAAGCGTCCCTTCATGGTGGAGACGGCGGACGGCCGGGTGCAGGCGCTGGGCACCCGCTTCACCGTGCGCAAGGACCCGGACAGCACGCTGGCCACCGTGCTGGCGGCGCGCGTGGCGCTGCATGCCGGCGGCATTGCCGGCGTCGCCGCCGCGCTGCCCGCCGACGGCCGGGCGCCCATCCTGGACGCGGGACAAGCCGCCCGCTTCAACCGCAACGGCCTGCTCGAACGGCACGCCGCGCCGCCCGCCGGCGAGGCCTGGGTCTCTGGCATGCTGGTGGCCGACGATATGCCGCTGGGCGAGCTGGTGGCCGAACTGGCGCGCTACCGCGCCGCGCCGCTGCTCTGCGACCCGTCCGCCGCCCGCTTGCGCATCTCCGGCGCCTTTCCGCTGCGCGACACCGAGCGCGCCCTGGCTGCTGTCGGCGCCACGCTGCCGGTGCGGGTGGAGCGCCGCGCCCAGCCCGGCGGGGAAAGCGACTTGCTGGTGCGCCGAAAATAAATGGCGATGCGGACTGTACTTTTTCCGGTTTCGATTGGCAAGCAGGGGATAGCACCATTACTCCAACCTTGCAAGGAACCCTTTTCATGACACGCATACCATCCGGCCGCCGCGCCAGCCATCTGTTCGCCCTCCACCTTGCCGCCAGCGGCGTGCTGCTGGGCGGCGCCGGCCTGGCCGGCAGCGCCTACGCGCAGGCGGCCAGGCAGTACGCCATTCCCGCCGGTCCGCTGGGTCCAGCGCTGACCCGCTTTGCCGCCGAAGCCGGCGTGGTGCTGAGCTTTGCGCCAGCGGCCGTGGCCGGCAAGACCAGCCCCGGGCTGAACGGCAGCTTTAGCCCTGAAGACGGCTTGCGCGCGCTGCTGCGCGGCAGCGGCCGGCAGCTGGAAAAGACCGCCGCCGGCTACACCCTGGCCGTCGCGCCCGCAGCGGCGCAGCAAGCGGCTCCGCAGGAAGCCACGCTGGGCGAGGTGACGGTGCTGGCGCAGGCCGGGCAGGAAAGCGCCTGGGGCCCGGTCATCGGCTACGCGGCCAGGCGCAGCGCGGCCGGCACCAAGACCGACACGCCGCTGCTGGAAACGCCGCAGGCGGTGTCGGTGGTGACGGCCGACCAGATGGCGGTGCTCAAGGTGCAGAGCCTGGGCGACGCGCTGGCCTACACGCCCGGCGTGATTGCCGTGGCCGGCTACAGCAAGTCCTACGACAATTTCGTCAGCCGCGGCTTCGCGCTGCGCGACGACAGCGGCAGCCTGGTGCGCGACGGCCTGAAGCTGGGCGGCAGCGGCTGGGCGTCCGGCCAGCAGGAGCCGTACGGCCTGGAACGGGTGGAACTGCTGAAGGGCGCCGCCTCGGTGCTGTACGGCGCCAGCGCGCCGGGCGGCGTGCTCAACACCGTCAGCAAGCGGCCGGGGCCGGACATGCTGCGCGAAGTGCGCGCCGGGATCGGCAACCTGGGCCACCGCGAGGCCGCCTTCGACCTGGGCGGCGCCGTGGCGCCGGACAGCGCGTGGAGCTGGCGCCTGACCGGCCTGGCGCGCAACGGCGACACCCATGTCGACCACACCCCCAGCAACGGCCGCTACATCGCGCCCGCCGCGACCTGGCGCCCCGACGCCGCCACCTCGCTGACCCTGCTCGGCTACCACCAGGAACGGCGCACCGCCTATTACTACCCCTTGCCCGCCGAGGGCACGCTGGTGCCCGGCCGCTACGGCCGGCTGCCGCGTGAGCGCTTCGTCGGCGAGCCGGACTTCGACCGCGAGGACACGCGCCAGAGCGCCTTCGGCTGGCTGTTCGAGCACGCCTTCTCCGATACCGTGAAGCTGCGCCACGGCCTGCGCTGGATCAAGTCCTCCAACCGCGTGCGCTTCACCGGCCTGGACGGCTGGGTCGATCCGGCCGCGCCGCGCGCGCAGTACCGCACCGCGTATGACGAACTGGAGAGCACTTCCGGCGTGAGCACCGACACCAGCGTGGAATACCGGGTGCAGTCCGGCGGCGTGGCGCACACGCTGCTGGTGGGCCTGGACGCCAGCCGGCTGCGCCCGCACAGCCAGTGGTCCCTGGCCAGCTTGGCGCCGCTGGACCTGTACGCGCCGGTGTACGGCGCGCAGCCCGGCCCGATGACACTGGTGCCCAGCTATTCGCAGCGGACGGTGCAGACCCGCAAGGGCCTGTACGCGCAGGACCAGATCAAGTTCGGCCAGCGCTGGGTGCTGCTGCTGGGCGGGCGCCAGGACTGGACGCGCGACGCCGCCTCGCCGCTGTTCGGCACGCCGGCCTGGAGCACGGAACGCGACAGCGCCTTCACCGGCCGCGCCGGCGGCGTCTACCTGGCCGACGGCGGCCTGGCGCCGTTCGTCAGCTTCAGCCAGTCCTTCCAGCCGCAGGCGGGCAGCGACCAGAGCGGCAAGCGCTTCAAGCCCACCGAAGGCGAACAGGCCGAGTTCGGCCTGCGCTGGCAGCTGGCGCCGGACGGCCTGCTGCTGTCGGTCAGCGCCTACCAGCTGGCCCAGCAGAACGTGGTGACGCGCGACCCGGCGCAGCCGCAGCTGCGGCGCCAGCTGGGCGAAGTGCGCGCGCGCGGCGTGGAGCTGGAAGCCAAGGGCCGCATCGGCGGGCACCTGAACCTGATCGCGTCCTATGCCTACACGGATGCGCGCACCACCCGGAGCTTGAACACGGCCGAGGTCGGCAAGCGCACCGAGTACGTGCCCTACCACCAGGCGTCGGTGTGGGCGGACGGCGAGCTGGGCGGCGGTTTCCAGGCCGGCCTGGGCGCGCGCCACGTGGGCAGCTATGCGGATGTCAACGGCACCGGCGCGGGCGTGCCGGCGGTGAACGTGGTCGACGCCATGCTGGGTTACCGGACCGGCCCCTGGCTGCTGGCGCTGAACTTCTCCAACCTCGGCAACAAGCAGGCGCTGGCCTGCGGTTCCGGCAGCTGCAACTACGGCGAAGGCCGCCGTGCCAGCGCCAGCCTGGCTTATCGCTGGTAAACCCTGTTCTTTTTGGAGTGTGATTTGCGCATCAATCTACTGTGCGGCCTGGCCGCCGCGATGGCCCCGGCAACGGCGGCAATGGCCGCCGACCCCGCACCGGACAGCCGTATCCTGCCGCAGGTGACCGTTACCGCCGAGGCCGAAGGCCTGCTGCCGCAGGCGTACGCGGGCGGCCAGCTGGCGCGCGGCGGCCGCCTCGGCCTGCTGGGCAACGTCGACACCATGGACACGCCGTTCCAGCTCAGCAGTTTCACCGCCCAGGCCATTGCCGACCAGCAGGCCGCCACCGTGGCCGACATGGTGCGGCTGGACCCGTCGGTGCGCAGCACGGCGCCGGGCGGCGACGTGGCGGACGCCTTCTTCGTGCGCGGCTTTGCGCTGGGCGACAACAACATCGGCGAAATCGCCTTCGACGGCCTGTACGGCGTGGCGCCCAACTACCGCCTCATGGCCGACTACGCCGAGCGTATCGAGGTGCTGAAAGGCCCGGCGGCCATGCTGTACGGCATGTCGCCGAACAGCGGGGTGGGCGGCAGTATCAACCTGGTGCCCAAGCGCGCCGGTGCCGACCTGAGCCGCGTGCGGGCCGACTTGTCGTCGCGTTCGCAGCTGGGCGGGCACCTCGACCTGAGCCGCCGTTTCGGCGCGCAGCGCCAGTTCGGCGCGCGCTTCAACGCCACGCTGCAGGACGGCGACACCGCGCTTGACCAGCAGTCGCGCCGCGCGCGCATGGGCGCGCTGGCGCTGGACTACGAGGACGCACGCCTGCGCGTCACGCTGGACGCCATCGACCAGCGCGAGCAGGTCGACGCGCCGACGCGGCGGCCGTTCCTGAGCGCCGGCCTGGCCGTGCCGCAGGCGCCCGGCGCCCGGCGCAACCTGACCCAGCGCTGGGAATGGTACGACAGCACCGAACGCTCGGCGCTGCTGCGCGCCGAGTACCAGGCGGCGCGCGCGCTGACGCTGTTCGCCAGCCACGGCGCGGCCAGCTCGGACGTGCAGCGCCTGTTCAACACGCCGTCCATCGTCAACGCCGCCGGCGACACCAGCGTGGCGCCGGCCCGGGCCGGCTTCGATATCGAGCGCGACGCCGGCGAAGCGGGGCTGCGCGCCGCTTTCGCCACTGGCGCCGTGCGGCACCGGCTTACGCTGCAATGGAGCCGCTACAACGACCGCTACGGCACCGGCTCGGTGGCCGGGCAGGCCTACGCGTCGAATATCCACCGGCCTGCCGAACGGCCGGCGCAGGCCGTGTCCGCGCCGGCCTCGCTGCCGCTGCGTTCCGCCAGCCGGCTGGACGGCGCCGCCGTGTCGGACACCCTGTCCCTGTTCGGCGAGCGCCTGCAACTGATGCTGGGCTTGCGCAAGCAGGACGTGCGCTCCGACAACTTCTCCCCCGCCGGCGCCGTGACGGCGCGCTACGACGATAGCGCCGTCACGCCGATGGTGGCCGTGGTGATCCAGCCGGCACACGGGCTGGCGCTGTACGGTAACTATGTGGAAGGCTTGAGCAAGGGCGACATCGCGCCCGGCACGGCCAGCAACGCTGGCGAGGTGTTCGCGCCCTACAAGGCCAGGCAGCGCGAAGTGGGCGTCAAGGTCGACCATGGCCGGCTGATGACCAGCCTGAGTGTGTTCCAGATCACGCGCCCGAGCGGCTTCATGAGCGGCAACGTGTTCGGCGTGGAAGGCGAACAGCGCAACCGCGGCGTCGAGTTGAACGCCTACGGCGCGGTCGCGGGCGGCCTGCGCCTGCACGGCGGGCTGGCCTGGACAGACGCCAAGCTCGTCAAGACCGGCAATCCCGCCACGGCGGGAAAGACCGCCGTCGGCGTGCCGGATCTCCAGCTCAGCGCGCAAGCCGAGTGGGATGTGCCGCAGCTGGCGGGGCTGACCCTGACCGGCGGCGTGCTGCACAACAGCGCGCAGTACGCCAACCAGGCCAACAGCCAGCGCTTGCCGGCCTGGACCACTGTCGATGCCGGAGCCCGCTACCGCACGGTGGTGGGCGGCAAGCAGGTGGTGCTGCGCGCCACGCTGCGCAATGCCGGCGGCAAAGACTACTGGTCCGGCGCGTCCACCTGGGGCACGCTCACGGCGGGGGCGCCGCGCAGCCTGCTGCTCTCGGCCACCACCGACTTCTGAGCGGGCCGCGCCGGGGCGGCCGCGCGCTTAGGCGTGCAGGCCGGCGCCGGCGGCGTCGAACTTGCGCTCGATCAGCTCGATCTTGTAGCCGTCCGGGTCGGTGACAAAGGCAATCACGGTGCTGCCGCCCTTGACCGGGCCCGGTTCGCGCGTCACGTTGCCGCCGTTGGCCTTGACGGCGGCGCAGGCGCTGACGATGTCGTCGGCCGAGATGGCCAGGTGGCCGTAGGCCGTACCCTGCTCGTACTCGGTGACGCCGTAGTTATAGGTCAGTTCCAGTTCCGCGTGGTCGGGATTGGAACCGTAGCCGACGAAGGCCAGCGTGTACTGGTATTCGGGATTGTCGCTGGTGCGCAGCAAGTTCATGCCGAGCACCTTGGTGTAGAAATCGATGGAGCGTTGCAGGTCGCCGACCCGCAGCATGGTGTGCAGTATGCGCATAGAAATCCTCATGTAAAAGCAGGATTCTATGCGCTTTGCCGCGATCACGCTGGCGCTGCGGCCAGCGCCGGCGTTTAGCGGTTGCCGGGGTTGGTCGGGTTGTAGCCGCTGCCGCCCAGGTCGCTCTGCAGCGTGCTGCTGCCCGAGCCCATCACGCTGCCGCTGGCGGTGCGGTAGCCGGCGCCGGGCGTGGTGCCGTAGTAGCTGTGGATCTGGTTGCTGAACTCGGCGCTGGCCATGTCGGGCCAGTGGTCCTTGTCGAAGCCGGGGGCGTTTTCCAGGCGCTCCTTGCTCACATCCAGGATGAAGCGCTTGTTCACGGTGTCCAGTTCCAGCGCCTGGAAGGGTACGGCGAACAGCTTGTTGCCCATGCCCAGGATGCCGCCGAAGGACAGCACCGCGTACGCCACTTGCCCGGTCTGCATGTCGAGCATGAACTCCTTGATGTCGCCCAGGTCCTCATCCATGCGGTTGTACACGTCTTCACCCATCAGCGTGTCGGCCCCCATCAGGCGCGGGCCGGGGCCGCTGTCGGTGTCGCGGTAAATGCCAAAAGTGTCTCGGTCCAGATAGCTCATTGTCGTCTCCAATTCGAGTAAGGCCGGCCGGGCAAAAACCGGCAAAAGGTTGCCCGTCGTGCGTGCTCTTTCAGTTCCCTTTTAGTTTCCCTTGGGCGTGACGCGCCAGATGATGTTGCCGACATCGTCGGCCACCAGCAGCGCGCCGCCCTTATCTACCGCCACCCCCACCGGGCGGCCCTGCGCCTTGCCGTCCCGGTTCAGGAAGCCGGCCAGGAAATCTTGCGGCGGGCCGGACGGCTGGCCGTTGGCAAACGGCACGAACACCACTTTGTAGCCGCTGTGCGGCTTGCGGTTCCACGAGCCGTGCTGGCCGATGAAGGCGCCGTTCCGGTAGCGTTCGGGGAACAGCTGCCCTTCGTAGAACGCCAGGCCCAGCGAAGCGGTATGGCCGCCCAGCGCGTAGTCGGGCGCGATCGCCGTGGCCACCAGTTCCGGCCTGGGCGGCTTGACGCGCGCGTCCACGTTCTGGCCGAAGTAGCTGTAGGGCCAGCCGTAGAAGCCGCCTTCCTTCACCGAGGTCAGGTAGTCCGGCACCAGGTCGTTGCCCAGCTCGTCGCGTTCGTTGACCACGGTCCATAGCGCCTTTGACTGCGGCTGCCAGGCCATGCCGTTCGGATTGCGCAGGCCGGTGGCGAACAGCCTGGCTTTATTGGTGGCCAGGTCCAGCTGCCAGATGGCGGCGCGGCCTTCCTCCTTGTCCATGCCGTTCTCGCCCACGTTGCTGTTCGAGCCCACCGTGGCGTACAGGTATTTGCCGTCCGGGCTGGCGATGATGTTCTTGGTCCAGTGGTGGTTCAGCGGGCCGCCCGGCAAGTCCATCACCTTCACCGGTGCGGCCGTGATCTCGGTCTGGCCTTCCTGGTAGGGGAACTTGACCACCGCGTCGGTGTTGGCCACGTACAGGTCCTGGCCCACCAGCGCCACGCCGAACGGCGAATGCAGGTTCTTCAGGAACACGCTGCGGGTTTTCGCCGCGCCGTTGGCGTCGATGCCGCGCAGCAGCGTGATGCGGTTGGCCGATTGCGTGACGGCGCCGGCCTTCTTCATCTGCGACTTCATGATCTTGCCCTTGATGCCTTTGTCATCCTCCGGCTTGGGCGGGGCGTTGCTTTCCACCACAAGCACGTCGCCGTTCGGCAATACATACACCCAGCGCGGATGGTCCAGGTCCCGCGCGTAGGCGCGCACCGCGAAGCCGGCCGCCGCCACCGGCGCGCCATTGGCGGCCCAGCGCGCCACCGGCGCCACGTTGACCGTGGGGATCAGCGAGCGCTCGGGCGCGGGCAGCACGGGTTGCGGTCCGAAACCGGGCGGATACTGCTGGGCTTCGGCTGCGCCGGTCATGACAACCAGCGCGGCAACGGCAAAGGCGGCCAGGGCGAGTGCGGGGCGGATCGGTGCGGCGTTCGAGCTCATGGGCGGCGTCTCTCGGTGGGTGGTCGTTCGGCTGGGGCGGTTGCGGCGCGTCAGTCCTGTTTCACTCCGGCTTGCGGCTGGGCCTTGCCGGGCGCGCGCGGTTGCACTTTTTCCACACCGCGCACGCCGTGCAGGTCGGTGTCCACCAGGCCTTGTTCAAGGTCGCTGGCGGCTTGCCGGATCACGCTGCGCGCTTTGGGCGGATGGCCGTCGGGCGACTCGTCGCGCTCGTGCGGCAGGCGTTTTTCATCGTCGCTGCGCACCGGCGTCTCGGTGTTGACCTGGCGGTCCTTGGCTTCGGTAACCATGATCGGCCTCCCTTGTCTGCATTGAGGAATCATCTTAGCGCCGCGAACGGTGCGCAGTCGCGCAATTGAACTTTATTGAAACAGTGCATCTTTTGCATGAACTCAGGTAACATTCCTGCTTGTGCCGTCAGCCCAGAAGAGAACTCAGCCGTGAAGCCCGAACTCGCCCAGCAGCAGGACCGTCCACCCGAACCGCACGATCAGCACGCCGCGCCCGCCAACTGCCTGAACTGCAACGCCGGCATCAGCGGCAATTACTGTCACAACTGCGGCCAGGAAACACGCACCCATGCGCCCAGCTTCATGGAATTTGCGCACGAGTTCGTCGGCCATTACGTGGCGCTGGAAGGGCGGCTGTGGGGCACCTTTACGCGCCTGCTGTTCCGCCCGGGCGCGCTCACCAATGAATACCTGGCCGGGCGCCGCAAGCGCTACGTGGAGCCGCTGCGCCTGTACCTGACGCTGAGCATCCTGTTTTTCGCGCTGCTGAAATTCACCAATACCGAAGTGATCAACCTGGACGCCAAGACGCCGCAGCCGGCGGCCGAGGTGGCGCAGGCGGTCAAGCAGGAGGCGCAGGGCATACGCCGCGAGATCATCGCCAACGGCACGGTCAAGGACAAGGAAGGGCGCGACGTGATGCTGCAGGAGACCGTGCGCTCCAAATCGCCGCGCATGGCCGACGCCATCGAGAACTTCGACAAGCTGCCCGCCGAACGCAAGGGCCAGGCGCTGTCGGACGGCTTCTTCCGCTACGGGCCGTACGCCATGTTCGCGCTGATGCCGCTGTTCGCGCTGTACCTGAAGGTGTTGTACCTGGGATCGGGCCGGCGCTACGGCGAGCACCTGCTGTTCGCGCTGCACACCAGTTCGTTTGCCTTCGTCATGTTCGCGGCGATCAAGCTGATCCCGGAAGACAATTTCTTCACCTTCGTGCTGCTGTGCTGGCTGGTCGGCTATCTGCCGTGGGCCATGCGCCGGGTGTACGGCGGCAGCCGGAGCGCGACGGCGCTGCGCTGGACGGTGCTGATGATGGCGCACGGCATTTCGCTGGCCATCGCCATCACCGTGGCCATGGGCGCCGGGGTGGCCACGGCGCACTAGGCCGGCAGGACGGGCTACTCGGGCGCCACCGCCGGCTGCCACAGCTCGACCTTGTTGCCGTCCGGGTCCATGAACCAGCCGAAGCGGCCGTAGTCGAAGGTCTGCGGATCGCCCACCAGTTCGGCGCCGCCGGCCACCACCTGGGCCAGTGCCTCGTCCAGGTTGTCCACCACCAGGTTGAACATGAACTCGCGCTTGGACGGCGCGAAGTAACCGGTGGTGTCCTTGAACGGGCTGAACACGGTGCAGCCGCCGGCCGGCATGGCGCCGGGGAAGAAGGACGCGTAGTCGGTGGATTCGCCGGGGAAGCCCAGGTGGGCCTGGTACCAGCTCATCAGCGCTTGCGGATTGCGCGATTTGAAAAAGACGCCGCCCACGCCCAATGCTTTTGCCATGCTGTTCTCCCTGTGGTGATGACCGCTGTTGTCGCCGGTCGTTATCCTTGATGCAATCTTGCTTGCACTCCGCCGCCGGCCGTTTTATACTGTTTGCATATACAGTATTTGTGTGCGTTTGATGCATGGCAGAAGGCTGCATTATCGGTTACTCTGACTGGTGTTGCCACCCCAAGTTGCTCCCCCCAATCAAGACCGAGAGATCTATGCCCGCCACGCAAGCCCTATTCAACACCATCGCCCTGGTTGTCCGCCAAAACACGGCCGGTATCGAAACGCCGGTCCGCAGCCTGCTGGCGTTCCTGCGGGAAGGCGGCCACCACATCGTGCTGGAGGCGGAAACGGCGGCCCACCTGGGCATGCAGGATTACCCGGCCATGACGCCGGACGAGATCGGCCGGCACGCCAGCGCGGCCATCGTCATGGGCGGCGACGGCACCATGCTGGGCCTGGCGCGCCAGCTCGCGCCCTACGACGTGCCGCTGATCGGCATCAACCAGGGCCGGCTCGGCTTCATGACCGACATTCCGCTGGAAGGCATGCTGCCCATCCTGGCGCAGATGCTGGCCGGCAGCTACCAGGCCGAGCGGCGCACCCTGCTGGAAGGCAGCGTGCTGCGCGACGGCAAGGAAATCCATGTCGGCCTGGCGGTCAACGACGTGGTGGTGTCGCGCGGCGCCGGCGCCGGCATGGCTGAGCTGCGGGTCGATGTCGATACCCACTTCATGTACAACCAGCGCTCGGACGGCCTGATCATCTCGACCCCCACCGGCTCGACCGCCTACGCGCTGTCGGCCGGCGGGCCGCTGCTGCATCCCACGCTGGGCGGCATCGTGCTGGTGCCGATCGCGCCGCACGCGCTGTCGAACCGGCCCATCGTGCTGCCGGATTCGAGCGAGATCCAGATCGAGATCGTGCGCGGGCGCGACATCACCGTCAATTTCGACATGCAGACCTTCGCCAGCCTGCAGGCGCAGGACCGCATCATCATCAAGCGTTCGCCGCACGCCATCACCTTCCTGCACCCGGAAGGCTGGAGCTACTACAACACGCTGCGCGAAAAGCTGCACTGGAACGAATACCCGTCCACCGACGGCAAATTAGTCTGACACTGGTCCAACTTCACTTTGCTATTGCCCATGCTGCGTACCCTGTCCATCCGCGACTTCGTCATTGTCGACACCATCGAGCTTGAATTTTCCGCCGGCTTCACCGTCTTCACCGGCGAAACCGGCGCCGGCAAATCCATCCTGATCGACGCGCTGACCCTGGCGCTGGGCGGGCGCGGCGACGCCAGCGTGGTGCGCGAAGGCGCGGCCAAGGCCGACATCACGGCCGACTTCGCCGTGACCGAGCAGGCCGCCGCCTGGCTGGCCGCCAACGAGTTCGCCACCGACGAGGGCGGGGCGCTGCTGCGCCGCGTGATCGACAACGCCGGCCGTTCCAAGGCCTACATCAACGGCGTGGCCGCCACCGCCGCCCAGCTGCGCGAGCTGGGCGACCTGCTGGTCGACATCCACGGCCAGCACGCCCACCAGTCGCTGCTGAAAACGGACGCGCAGCGCGAGCTGCTGGACAACCAGGCCATCATCAAGGACGGCGCCGCCGCCGAGTCCCTGAAGGCGGTGGCCGCCGCGCACAAGGCCTGGCGCGCGCTGGCGCGCCAGCTGGAGGAATACGAAACCAACGCCGCCAACCTGGCCTACGAGCGCGAACGCCTGGAGTGGCAGGTGGGCGAACTGGACAAGCTGGCCGCCAAGCCCGGCGAGTGGCAGGACATCTCCAACGAGCACAGCCGCCTGTCGCACGCGGCCAGCCTGCTGGAAGGCGCGCAGGAAGCGCTGGCCGCCATCTCCGAAGCGGAAGACCATCCCATCGTCTCGCAGCTCGGTTCGCTGAGCCAGAAGCTGGGCAAGCTGGCCGCCATCGACACCGAGCTGCAGCCCACGGTGGACCTGATCGAATCGGCCCGCATCCAGCTGCAGGAATCGGTGTACGCGCTGAACACCTACCTGGACCGGGTGGAGCTGGACCCGGACCGCCTGCGCCAGGTGGACGCGCGCATGGAAGCGCTGCATTCGGCCGCGCGCAAGTTCCGTGTGGCGCCGGACGACCTGCCGGACGAGCACGCGCAGCTGTCGGCCAAGCTGCGCCAGCTGGCCGACGCCAGCGACCTGGACAGCCTGCGCCAGCAGGAAGAACAGCTGAAGGCGGCCTATATGGCGCTGGCGCGCCGGCTGTCCGCCACCCGCGCCGCCGCTGCCAGGGGCCTGGCTACCGCCGTCACGCAGGCCATGCAGGAACTGAACATGACCGGCGGCGCCTTCGACATTGCGCTCAACCCCTGCGAGCCGGGCGCGCGCGGGCTGGAGCAGGTGGAATTCCTGGTGGCCGGCCACGCCGGCGTAGCGCCGCGTCCGCTGGCCAAGGTCGCCTCCGGCGGCGAGCTGGCGCGCATCGCACTGGCCATTTCCGTCATCACCTCCAACGCCACCGCCACGCCGACCCTGATTTTCGACGAAGTCGACAGCGGTATCGGCGGCGGCGTGGCCGAGGTGGTGGGGCGCCTGCTGAAGCGCCTGGGCCAGGCGCGCCAGGTGCTGTGCGTGACGCACTTGCCGCAGGTGGCCAGCCAGGCCAACCAGCACTTCCAGGTGGCCAAGGGCACGCTGGACAACGGCAAGACCGCTTCCCGCATCGACGTGCTCGACAGCAAGGCCCGCGTGGAAGAAGTGGCGCGCATGCTGGGCGGGCTGGAAATCACCGCCACCACCCGCAAGCACGCCCGGGAGTTGTTGGCTTTATAATGTCGGGTCTTCCTCCCGTCATTGCGATCCATGGCCTTCCTCAAAGAACCACCCCACACCCACGGCAGTCCCGGCGGCAGCGCCGTGGTGCTGGTCAACCTCGGCACGCCGGACGCGCCCACGCGCTCGGCGGTACGGCGCTACCTGAAACAGTTCCTGTCCGACCCGCGCGTGGTGGAGATTCCGCGCGCGCTGTGGTGGTTCATTCTCAACCTCATCATCCTGCCTTTCCGTTCCGGCCAGTCCGCCAAAAAATACGCGTC
This sequence comes from Massilia sp. NBRC 108631, assembly GCF_059704565.1. Lineage (NCBI taxonomy): Bacteria > Pseudomonadati > Pseudomonadota > Betaproteobacteria > Burkholderiales > Oxalobacteraceae > Massilia > Massilia sp. NBRC 108631. The sequence continues at coordinate 95,777 of NZ_BAAKJE010000047.1, read as the reverse complement.
GATCTGGACCCGCGAGGGCTCGCCGCTCAAGGTCAACACCCAGGAGCAGGCGCTGCTGCTGCGCGCCGCGCTGGGCGAGCGCGGCCATGACGACGTCACCGTCGCCATGGCCATGCGCTACGGTTCGCCGTCGCTGCCGGACGTGCTGGCGCGCCTGAAGGCGGACGGCTGCGAGCGCGTGCTGCTGCTGCCGGCCTATCCGCAGTATTCGGGCACCACCACCGGCTCCATCTACGACGCCGTGTTCGCCCATTACAAACAGATCCGCAACGTGCCGGAACTGCGCTTCATCCGCAATTACCACGACCATGAGGGCTATATCCACGCGCTGCAGGAGTCCATCCTGGCGCACTGGGAGGCGCACGGCCGTCCGGAAAAACTGGTGCTGAGCTTCCACGGCGTGCCCAAGCGCACCCTGCTGCTGGGCGACCCCTACCACTGCGAATGCCTGAAAACGGCGCGCCTGCTGGCCGCCAGGCTGAAGTTGACGCCGGAGCAATACGTGGTCACTTTCCAGTCCCGCTTCGGCAAGGCCGAGTGGCTGCAGCCCTACACGGCGCCCACCGTGCAGCAGCTGGCGCGCGACGGCGTGCGCCGGGTGGACGTGATCTGCCCCGGCTTCACCAGCGACTGCCTGGAAACCCTGGAAGAAATCGCCATGGAAGTGCGGCACGACTTCATGGCCGCCGGCGGCAAGGAATTCCACTACATCCCCTGCCTGAACGCCACCGCCGGCTGGATCGCCGCGCTGGCCGAGATCGCCGAACAGCACATGATAGGCTGGCCGACCATGGTGGCCCAGCCCCAGCGCGATGCTCTCAAGAAAGAGGGCGAAGCCGCGCGCGCGGCCGCCCTCAAGCTTGGTGCGGAAAACTGACGCTCGCCCGGCAATGCTGTCCAAGTGATAATCAGCACTTGCCGGTGGTGAGTGCCAGCCTGTTACAATACCCGGTCTTCGGGCGGCAACTACTGTAGCAATTCGGAGTAGCAGATCCAGGCGACGGCCAGAACGATGTAGGCCACGATGGACGCTGCAATGAGTGGCAACTTCATGATGCGCTCCCCACGCTGTACGGTTGGCTGGACGGCGGCGCCGTGCTCGCCTTCCATTACATAGTAGCTGCTGCGGTGCAAAAAAATATCTCTCTTGTGAGTCAGTTTGTAACGGCGCTGTTACGCAAAGTGCAACGCCGCGCGAATACCCCTTGAAAAGGTAGGTTATAGCCCCACTTGCTGCCCGTGCCGTACCAAGTAATGTCTAACACACGATTTGTAGGAGTCTTTCAGATGCAAGATCAGGAAAATCAAGCAGTCCCGAATCCCGAGGCGGAAGCAGCGCCAGCGCAGCCATCGACTCCCGCCGACGGCGCCGCTCCTACGCTGGAAGAGCAGCTGGCCAGCACCGAAGCGCGCCTGGCTGAAATGCACGACGCCTTCATGCGCGCCAAGGCCGACGGTGAAAACATCCGCCGCCGCGCCCAGGAAGACGTTGCGAAAGCGCACAAATTCGCCGTTGAGAGCTTCGCCGAGGCCATGGTGCCGGTGAAGGACAGCCTGGAAATGGCGCTGAAGGTGGAAGCGCCGACGCTGGAATCGCTGAAGGAAGGCGTGGAAATGACGCTGAAACAGCTCAATTCGGCCTTCGAGAAGAACCGCCTGCTGGAAATCATGCCGGCCCAGGGCGACAAGCTGGACCCGAACAAGCACCAGGCCGTGGCCGTGGTGCCTGCCGAGCAGGAAGCGAACACCGTGGTATCGGTGCTGCAGAAGGGGTATATGATCGCCGACCGCCTGCTGCGCCCGGCCATCGTGACCGCTGCGCAGGCAAAATAAATAGTAAGAGTTGCTCAGCGCAAGCACTTGAAATCACACAGCATTTCCCACATATAAGAAGCATCTGAAACTTAGCAAACAAGGAAAATAAATCATGGGCAAAATTATCGGTATTGACCTGGGAACCACCAACTCCTGCGTTTCCATCATGGAAAACGGTCAGCCTAAGGTAATCGAGAACGCGGAAGGCGCGCGTACCACGCCATCGATCATTGCTTACCAAGATGACGGCGAAATTCTGGTCGGCGCGCCGGCCAAGCGCCAGGCAGTCACCAACCCGAAGAACACCCTGTTCGCGGTGAAGCGCCTGATCGGCCGCAAATTCGAAGAAAAAGAAGTGCAGAAGGACATCGCGCTGATGCCTTACCAGATCACCAAAGCCGACAACGGCGATGCGTGGATCGGCGTGCGCGACAAGAAACTGGCGCCACCGCAGATCTCGGCGGAAGTGCTGCGCAAGATGAAGAAAACGGCGGAAGACTACCTCGGTGAAGAAGTCACCGAAGCCGTGATCACCGTGCCTGCTTACTTCAACGACTCGCAGCGCCAGGCCACCAAGGACGCCGGCCGCATCGCCGGCCTGGACGTCAAGCGCATCATCAACGAGCCGACCGCGGCCGCGCTGGCCTTCGGCCTGGACAAGACCGACAAGGGCGACCGCAAGATTGCCGTGTACGACCTGGGCGGCGGTACCTTCGACGTATCGATCATTGAAATCGCGGACGTGGACGGCGAGAAGCAGTTCGAAGTGCTGTCGACCAACGGCGACACCTTCCTGGGCGGCGAAGACTTCGACCAGCGCGTGATCGACTATATCATCGACGAATTCAAGAAGATCAACGGCCTGGACCTGAAAAAGGATCCGATCGCCCTGCAGCGCATCAAGGCTTCGGCCGAGCGCGCCAAGATCGAACTGTCGTCGTCGCAGCAGACCGAGATCAACGAGCCCTACATCGCCATGGCGAACGGCGCGCCGGTCCACCTGAACCTGAAGATGACCCGCGCCAAGCTGGAATCGCTGGTCGAAGAGCTGATCAACGCCACCATCGAGCCATGCCGCACCGCCATCAAGGATGCCGGCGTGAAAGTGACCGACATCGACGACATCATCCTGGTCGGCGGCATGACCCGCATGCCCAAGGTGCAGGAAAAGGTCAAAGAGTTCTTCGGCAAGGATCCACGCAAGGACGTGAACCCGGACGAAGCCGTGGCCGTCGGCGCCGCGATCCAGGGTTCGGTGCTGTCGGGCGACCGCAAGGACTTGCTGCTGCTGGACGTGACCCCGCTGTCGCTGGGTATTGAAACCCTGGGCGGCGTGATGACCAAGATGATTCACAAGAACACCACGATTCCGACCAAGTTCTCGCAAGTGTTCTCGACCGCCGACGACAACCAGCCTGCGGTGACCATCAAGGTCTACCAGGGCGAGCGTGAAATCGCGGCCGGCAACAAGGGCCTGGGCGAATTCAACCTGGAAGGCATCCCGCCGGCATCGCGCGGCACGCCGCAGATTGAAGTGACCTTCGACATCGACGCCAACGGCATCCTGCACGTGGGCGCCAAGGACAAGGCCACCGGCAAGGAAAACAAGATCACCATCAAGGCGAACTCGGGCCTGACCGAAGACGAGATCCAGAAGATGGTGAAGGACGCCGAGCTGAACGCGGAAGAAGACAAGAAGGTCAAGGAACTGGCCGAGTCGCGCAACCAGGCCGACGCGCTGGTGCACTCGACCCGCAAGTCCCTGACCGAATACGGCGACAAGCTGGAAGCTGGCGAGAAAGAGAAGATCGAAGCGGCCATCACCGATCTGGAAGCCTCGATCAAGGCCGGCGACAAGGCCGACATCGACGCCAAGGTGGCAGCGCTGTCGACCGCTTCGCAGAAGCTGGGCGAGAAGATGTACGCCGACATGCAGGCGCAGCAGGCTGCGGCCGGCGGCGGCGCCGAAGGCGGCCAGCAGGCTGGCGGCCAGCAAGAGTCCAAGGCGCAGCAGGACGACGTGGTCGACGCCGACTTCAAGGAAGTCAAAGACAGCAAGTAATTGGTTTTTCGGCTGCGGCCGCAAGACTGACGCCGAGCCGTGCATCCCTGCAAAGGGGCCGGCTCGGCTTTTTCGCATAATCAGTACCAGTAAATAAGCAAGGTGCCTACAACATGGCAAAGCGTGATTTTTACGAGATCCTCGGCGTCGCGAAGAATGCGTCCGAAGACGAGATCAAGAAGTCCTATCGCAAGCTGGCGATGAAATACCATCCGGACCGCAATCCGGACAGCAAGGAATCGGAAGAGAAGTTCAAGGAGGTCAAAGAGGCCTACGAGATGCTGACCAATCCGGAAAAACGCGAAGCGTATGACCGCTACGGTCACGCCGGCGTGGACCCGAACATGGGCGGCGGCGGGGGCGGCGGTTTCGGCGCGGGCGGCTTCGGCGATGCCTTCGGCGACATCTTCGGCGACATTTTCGGCGGCGGCGGCCGCGGCCGCAGCTCCGGCCCGCAGGTCTACCGCGGCGCGGACCTGCGCTACAACCTGGAAATCACGCTGGAACAGGCGGCGCACGGCTTCGACACCACCATCCGCGTACCGTCCTGGGACAAGTGCGACACTTGCCACGGTTCCGGCGCCAAGCCCGGCACCGCGCCGGTCACGTGCTCCACGTGCGGCGGCCACGGCCAGGTGCGCATGCAGCAGGGCTTCTTCAGCATCCAGCAGACCTGCCCGAAATGCCATGGCACCGGCAAGATCATCACCGATCCTTGCTCGCCTTGCGGCGGCGCGGGCCGCATCAAGCGCAACAAGACGCTGGAAGTGAAGATCCCGGTCGGCATCGACAACGGCATGCGCATCCGCTCGTCGGGCAACGGCGAACCGGGCACCAACGGCGGGCCACCGGGCGACTTGTACGTGGAAATCCACATCAAGCAGCACGCGGTGTTCCAGCGTGAAGGCGACGACCTGCATTGCGAAATGCCGATCTCGTTCGCGCGCGCGGCGCTGGGCGGCGAAATCGAAGTGCCTACGCTGTCGGGCAAGGTGTCGTTCACCATTCCCGAAGGCACCCAGTCGGGCAAGACTTTCCGCCTGAAGGGCAAAGGCATCAAGGGCGTGCGTTCGGGTTACCCGGGCGACCTGTTCTGCCACGTGGCCGTGGAAACGCCGGTCAAGCTGACCGACAAGCAGAAGGAACTGCTGCGCGAGTTCGACCGCGCCACCGTGGAAGGCGGTTCCAAGCACAGCCCGCAGAGCAAGACCTGGCGCGACAAGGTGAAGGACTTCTTCGAATAGCAGCCATTGTTCGGCGCAGATGATGCGCCGCACCAAATCAGGTAACATAGCGTTATTCCCGGACCGCCCCTTGCCACCCCGGCAAACGGGCGGTCTTCGCACGTTTGAGAGGACATATGAGCGAACAAAACGTAAGCAATTCGCCGCTGGCAGACCTGCTGGTCAACAACCGCGCCTGGGCCGATTCCATGGTTCAGCGCGATCCTGAATTCTTCAAGCGCCTGGAGCAGCAGGCCTCGCCCGAATACCTGTGGATAGGCTGTTCCGACAGCCGCGTGCCCGCAAACGAGCTGCTGGGCCTGGCTCCCGGCGACGTGTTCGTCCACCGCAACATCGCCAACGTGGTGGTGCACTCGGACCTCAATTGCCTGTCGGTGCTGCAGTTCGCCATCGAAGTGCTGAAGGTCAAGCACGTGATCGTGGTCGGCCACTATGGCTGCAAGGGCGTGCACGCCGCCATGACCGGCACCCGCGTCGGCCTGGTCGACAACTGGCTGCGCCATGTCAACGACGTGGCGCAGAAGCACGAGCGCTACCTGGGCGACGTGCTGCCGTCGCGCGAACGTGCCGAGCGCATGTGCGAGCTGAACGTGGTGGAGCAAGTGGTCAACGTGTGCCAGACCACCATCGTGCAGGACGCGTGGGACCGCGGCCAGCCGCTGACCGTGCACGGCTGGGTGTACGGCCTGAAGGACGGCCATCTGCACGACCTGGAAATGACGGTCAGCGCAGGGCACGAACTGGCCGCCCGCCTGGGAAGCCGCCTCGGCAAATACGACGCCACCGCCTAAGCGCCGCGGCGCCCCGGGTCCTGGGCGCTGGCCGGAGGGCGGCTTGGCGCTGCAAGCGCCGCACCCGCCAGGCTGACCCGCCCCTGACCCGCTAATTTTCGGTAGCTCCCCGCCTGCCTGCGATATACTGTTTATATATACAGTATCGAGGCAATCAATGGAGCTCACCGACAAGCTGGAAATCCTGGCCGACGCCGCGAAGTACGACGCCTCCTGCGCCAGCAGCGGCGCGCCCCGGCGTCACTCCATCGGCAAGGACGGCCTGGGCGCCAGCACCGGCATGGGCATCTGCCATAGCTACACGCCGGACGGCCGCTGCGTGTCGCTGCTGAAAATCCTGCTCACCAATTTCTGCATCTACGACTGCCAGTACTGCGTCAACCGCCGCACCTCCAACGTGCCGCGCGCCCGCTTCACGGTGCAGGAGGTGGTCAAGCTGACGGTCGACTTCTACCTGCGCAACTACATCGACGGCCTGTTCCTCAGCAGCGGCATCATCCAGTCTGCCGACTACACCATGGAACAGCTGGTCGCCATCGCCCGCGAGCTGCGCGAAACGCACCAGTTCCGCGGCTACATCCACTTGAAGACCATTCCCGACGCCGATCCCGCGCTGATCGCCGCCGCCGGCCGCTATGCCGACCGGCTCAGCGTGAACATCGAGCTGCCGTCTCAGGACAGCATCGCGCGCCTGGCGCCGGAGAAGAACGTGCACACCATCAAGCTGGCCATGGGCGCCATCCGCCTGCGGCTGGACGAAAAAGCCGAGGACCCGAAGGCGCCCGCCTTCGCCCCTGCCGGCCAGAGCACGCAAATGATCGTCGGCGCCGACGCCAGCGACGACAAGCACATCCTGGGCACGGCTGAAACGCTGTACAGCAGCTACAAGCTCAAGCGCGTGTACTACTCGGCCTTCAGCCCGATCCCGGACAGTCCGAAAAGCGTGCCGCTGGCGCCGCCGCCCATGCAGCGCGAGCACCGCCTGTACCAGGCCGATTTCCTGCTGCGCAGCTACGGCTTCCGGGTCAGCGAACTGCTGCCGGGCGACGGCACGCAACCCGGCAACCTGGCGCTGGATATCGACCCCAAGCTGGCCTGGGCGCTGGCCAACCGCGAGCATTTCCCGATGGACCTGAACCGCGCCGACGCGGCCATGATCGCGCGCGTGCCCGGCATCGGCCTGCGCAACGCGCAGCGCATCGTCGAGCTGCGGCGCCTGCGGCGGGTGCGCTACGCCGACCTGTCGCGCCTGCGCTGCAACATGAAGAAGATCGCCCCCTTCATCATCGTGGCCGATTACGCGCCCGCGAGCGACACCACGCCGTCCGACACGCTGCGCCGCGCCATGGCCGATGCGCCGCAGCAGATGAACTTGTGGCCGGAGTTGCGGGCGGCGTAATGGCCGGGCTCGTTCACTCCATTGCCGTGGCCGGCTTCGACGACTGGCGCGCGGCTGCGCGCGGACTGATCGTGCGCCGCGTGCCGCCTGAATCCGTACAATGGAGCGCACCTGGAGGCGGCGGCGACTTGTTCGGCGCCGTGGCCGGCCCGGCTCCCGTGCCCGGTACTGCCGCTCAGCCCGCTTCGCCCGCGATACCGCGTGCAGCTGTTGGCGTGGCCGCCGCCTCGGTTAGCGCAGCGTCCCTGGGCAGCGCAGCGTCCGTCGCGCCGGCAATGCCTGCGGCGTCCGCCATGCGCATTCCGCGCGAGCTGATGGCGCTGCTGCAAGGGGCCGCCTGCTACCGTGCTGAAGACCGTTGGGCCTTCCTGTACAAGATCCTGTGGCGCTGGCAGCAAGGCCAGCGGGAGGTGATGTCGATGGCGGACGAAGACGGCAACCGCTTGCACGGCATGGTCCGCGCCGTGCGCCGCGAAGAACACGACATGCACGCCTATTTGCGCTTCCGCGAACGGCCTGCGGGCGAGGGTGCGCCGCGCTTCGTGGCCTGGTTCGAGCCCGCGCACGACGTGCTGCCGCAAGTGGCGCAGCACTTCGCCGCCCGCATGGGCCGCGCCACCTGGCTTATCGCCACGCCGGAGGCCACCGTGCTGTGGGACGGCGCCGCGCTGCACGCCACCGGCCCGCTCGCGCGCGGCCCCGCCGACATCGAGGACGCCGGCGAAGCGCTGTGGCTCACCTACTACCGCAGCATCTTCAACCCCGCGCGCCTGAACCCGGACGTGATGCACAGCCACGTGCGCTCGCGCTTCTGGAAGCATATGCCCGAAGCGGCGCTGGTGCCGGAGATGGTGTCGCAAGCGGCGGCCGGCGCGCGCCGCGTGGGCCAGGCCAGCGCCGTTGGCCGCCGCAGCGGCACCACGATTCCCATCGCGCCCGAGAAAGCGCAGCCCGAGCGCCAGCAGCCGCACACGCTGGACGAATGCCGCCGCTGCGAACTGTGGCAGCACGCCACGCAAGCCGTGCCGGGCGAGGGCGCGCGGAAGGCGCGCATCATGCTGGTGGGCGAGCAGCCCGGCGACCAGGAAGACCTGCAAGGCCATCCCTTCGTCGGCCCCGCCGGCGCGCTGCTCGACCGCGCCCTCGCGCAGGCCGGCGTGGACCGCGCCACAGTCTACGTCACCAACGCGGTGAAGCATTTCAAATGGGAACCGCGCGGCAAGCGCCGCCTGCACAAGACCCCCGCGCAGAAGGAGATCCTGGCCTGCCATTACTGGCTGGAGGGCGAACTGGAGCAGGTCGCCCCGCAAGTGGTGGTCGCACTCGGCAGCACCGCGCTGAAGGCCATCCTCGAAGACAGCCACGCCGCGCTGAAAGACTATATGGAGCAGCCGGTGCAGCACGCCGGCCGCTGGGTGGTGGCCACCTACCATCCCGCCTACGTGCTGCGCGTGCCCGGCGCCGACGAAAAATCCCGCGCCCTTGCCGCCATGGTCGCCGCGCTGCGCAAAGCGCGCGAGATTATTGATGCACAGCAGAGGACCGGGCGGTAGTTTGGTGAGAGACCTGAAGCGGAGGTATGATTATCCAGGCTGAAGAGGAGCACCGAATGCAAACGAAACTTGAACTATTGGCAGCAGAGGCATTGAAGCTATCGCAGGGAGAGCGCGAGGCATTCGTGCAATTGCTAGTCGCCAGTTTGGATACGGAAGCTGGCAATGAAGACGCGCTTGCGGCCGAAGTCGAGCGTCGTATCGACGAAGTCGAAAGCGGGAAGACGAAGGTTATCCCCATGGCGGATGCCTTGGCGCTGGTGCGTGCGGGCTTGAAGTGAAACTGGTGATCGTTCCTGCGGCCCTCGTGGAATTGCAGGATGCGGCCGCTTTCTATGCTGTGCAAGCGAATGCTGAGTTGGGGCGTGCGTTTGTGGCCGAGTTTGAGCGGGTCGTGAATCTTGTCTTTTCAGCCCCCAATTGGGCGCCGTTTTTCGCGGTGCCCGTCGCCGCTACTTTCTTCGCAGATTTCCTTATAGCGTCATCTATCAAGTGGCTTCAGAGGAACTGCGTGTGGTTGCGCTTGCTCATCAAAGGCGCCGGCCGGCCTACTGGGCTGGGCGGAAATAGTATGCGACAAGAATCGCATATGAATAGCCGATAAGCTTCGTTTTCTTCATGAGGGGAGCGGCATAGACTGGGGGCATATTCAACGCAAGGACCAGTCCCATGTCTGCCGTGCTCAGTCCTGTTCAATCTTTCGATATCAAGGTTTTCGACGCGCCGCTCGGCGCGGAAGTGACGGACCTCGACCTGTCGCAGCCGCTCGGCAACCGCGACTTCCAGCGCCTGCACCGCGCGCACCTGGACCACCACGTGCTGGTGTTCCGCGACCAGCGCATCACGCCGCAGCAGCAAGTGGCGTTCAGCCGCCGCTTCGGCCCCTTGCAGATCCACGTGCTGCGCAATTTCCAGCTGGCCGAGGCGCCCGAGGTGCTGATCATTTCCAACATCATCGAGAACGGCCAGCCCACCGGCCTGGGGGACGCCGGCCACTTCTGGCACTCGGACCTGTCGTACAAGGACAAGCCCAGCCTGGGTTCCATGCTGCACGCGCAGGAGCTGCCGGAGCAGGGCGGCGATACGCTGTTCGCCAATATGCACCTGGCCTACGAAACATTGCCGGTGGCGCTGCGCCGCGCCGTGCAGGGGCTGCGTGCGGAGCACAGCTACCTTGCGCAGTACGAGCAACTGCGGCGCCGCAATCCTTTCCGCCCGCCGCTGACGCAGGAGCAGATCGATGAAGTCAAGCCGGTGCTGCAGCCGGTGGTGCGCGTGCATCCGGAAACGGGGCGCCGCGCGCTGTTCGTCAGCGAGCATTTCACCACGCGCATCGCGGGTTTGCCGGAAGACGAGAGCACCGCCCTGCTGGCGGAACTGTTCGCGCACAGCGTCAAGCCCGAGCACATCTACCGCCACCAGTGGCGCCCGCGTGACATGGTGTTCTGGGATAACCGCTCGTTGATGCATCTGGCGGCCGGCTGTCCGCCCCACATGCGCCGCAAGCTGTACCGCACCACCATCGAGGGCGACGTCCCGTTCTGAACATATCTGGAGCAAGCATGAGTAAACTGAAGTTCATCGCCGCCGCCGTGGCTGCCGCCGCGCTCGGCCTGAGCGCGCAGGCGCGAGCCGAAGGCCGCATCCGCATCGCCGAGCAGTACGGCGTCACCTATCTGCTGCTGAACATTGCGCAGGACCACAAGCTGATTGAAAAGCATGGCAAGCAGCAGGGCATCGATATCGCTGTCGAGCGCACGCAGCTCTCGGGCGGCGCCGCCATCAACGACGCGCTGCTGTCCGGCAGCATCGATATCGCCAGCGCGGGAGTCGGCCCGCTGCTGACGATATGGGACCGCACCAACGGCAAGCAGAATGTGCGCGGCGTGGCCTCGCTCGGAAACTTCCCCTACTACCTGGTCAGCAACAACCCCAAGGTGAAGACCATCGCCGACTTCACCGAGAAGGACCGCATCGGCCTGCCGGCGGCGGGCGTGTCGGTGCAGTCGCGCATCCTGCAGATGGCGGTGGCCAGGCAGTGGGGCGACAAGGAGTTCAACCGCCTGGACAAGCTCACGCAAACGCTGCCGCATCCTGATGCCGCCGCGGCGGTGATCGCGGGCGGCACGGAGATCAATGCGCACTTCGGCAATTCGCCTTACCAGGAGCAGGAGCTGGCGCAGAATCCGAACGCGCGCATCGTGCTCAATTCCTACGATGTGCTGGGCGGGCCGAGTTCGTCGACGGTGCTGTACGCCACCGAGAAGTACCGCAACGAGAACCCCAGGACCTACCGCGCCTTCACGGCCGCGCTGGCGGAGGCGGCGCAGTTCGCGACCGCCAATCCCGAGGGCGCGGCCGATGCGTATCTGCGCGTGAGCAAGAGCAAGGTGGACCGCGCGCTGCTGCTGAAGATCATCAAGAACCCGCAGGTGCAGTTCAAGGTGGCGCCGCAGAACACCTTCGGGCTGGCGCAGTTCCTGCACCGCGTGGGCGTGCTGAAGAACCAGCCCGCCAGCTGGCGCGATTACTTCTTTGAAGACCCGGCCATCGGCCAGGGCGGATAGGACGATCATGAGCCAGCAGTCGCGACAGCATCCGACGCCACATGCGCCATTGCACGCCGTGCCGAAATGGCACACGCTCCCCAACGGCGCGGCGCAGGCGGCCGTGCAGCCGCTGCTGCGCGCCGAGGGCGTGAGCCTCGAATACCGCAGCCGGGCGCACACGGTGCGCGCCACGCATGACGTGAGCTTCGATGTCTATCGCGGCGACCGCTTTGTGCTGCTTGGACCTTCGGGCTGCGGCAAGTCGTCGCTGCTGAAGGCGGCGGGCGGCTTCCTCGCGCCGAGTGCCGGCAGCATCAGCCTGAACGGGCAGGCGGTGCATGGACCGGGACCGGACCGCGTGGCCGTGTTCCAGGAGTTCGACCAGCTGCCGCCGTGGAAGACTGTGAAGCAGAACGTCATGTTCCCGCTGCTGGCTTCCCGCAAGCTGAAGCGCGGCGAGGCCGAGGAACGCGCCATGCACTGGATCGGCAAGGTAGGCTTGGCCGGCTTTGCGGACGCGTATCCGCACACGCTGTCGGGCGGCATGAAGCAGCGCGTGGCGATTGCGCGCGCGCTCGCCATGCAGCCGGAAGTGCTGCTGATGGACGAGCCCTTTGCCGCGCTGGACGCGCTCACGCGCCGCAAGATGCAGGAGGAGCTGGGCCGCCTTTGGGAGGAGGCGCGCTTCACGCTGCTGTTCGTCACGCACTCGATAGAAGAGGCGCTGGTGGTCGGCAACCGCATCCTGCTGCTGTCGCCGCACCCGGGTCGCGTGCGGGCCGAGCTGAACAGCCACCAGTTTGGCCTGCACAGCACCGGCAGCCCCGAGTTCCAGGCCGCTGCCAATCGCATCCACCGCTTGCTGTTCGACGAGGATGTATCCGCCGCGCCCGACAGCGACGCTGCCAGCGCTGCATCGGCCACCGTCACGCCCGCATCCGCAACGGCATCCGCCTCCGCCAGGGATGCCAGGACCGCCGCTGCTCCGGCCGAAGCCTCCATCTCTGCCGCCGCGATTGCAATCGCCAGTGCGGCTGGCCTGCCGGTGCCGGTCCCGGCATCAACGCCTGCTTTGCCGCTGGGCCGCTATGATGCCGTGGATGCCATCGGCCGGAGGCTCGCGTTATGAACCTGCTGCTCGAACCGCCGATCCGCCAGGAATTCGAATACGCCGCCGCGCCGCCGGCGTCGGCCAGCGTCACGCGTCCGCTACCGCTCGCGCAGCGCGTATGGCAGCAGGACTGGCTGCGCAAGGCGTTGATCCTGCTGGCGCTGGCCGCCGGCTGGGAAGCCATCGCGCGCTGGCAGAACAACGACCTGCTGCTGCCCACCTTCCTGCAAACCGCAAGCGCCTTCGCGGCAGGCGTCGCCAGCGGCGAACTGCTGGAGCGCGTGCGTGTCTCGCTCAGTATCCTGCTGCAAGGCTATGTGCTGGGCGTAGTCGCTGCTTTCGCGCTCACCGCGCTGGCCGTCACCACCCGCCTCGGGCGCGACCTGCTGGAAACACTGGTCGCCATGTTCAACCCCTTGCCCGCCATCGCGCTGTTGCCGCTCGCGCTGCTGTGGTTCGGCCTGGGCAACGGCAGCCTGCTGTTCGTCATCGTGCACGCGGTGCTTTGGCCGCTGGCGCTGGGCGCCTACGCCGGCTTCCAGGGCGTTCCCGAAACGCTGCGCATGGCCGGCCGCAACTACGGCCTGCGCGGCCTGCCGCTGGTGGTGCAGATCCTCGTCCCCGCCGCGCTGCCCGCGATAGTCTCCGGCCTCAAGATCGGCTGGGCCTTTGCCTGGCGCACGCTGATCGCCGCTGAGCTGGTGTTCGGCGTCTCGTCCGGCAAGGGAGGTCTGGGCTGGTACATCTTCCAGAACCGCAATGAGCTCTACACCGACAAAGTCTTCGCCGGCCTGGCCGCCGTGATCCTGATCGGCCTGCTGGTCGACAGCCTGGTGTTCCGCACCCTCGAACGCGCCACCATCCGCCGCTGGGGTATGCAACGCTGATGCGGCCTATTCCAGAACCCAGCGTCCGTTGCGTTGAATCTGCTCATGCATGGCGTCGGGAGCGAGGTCGCGTGGAATTGTCCTGCAGCCTGACTTCGATAACCTCCCAGTGCATTTTTACTCCCAAGGCGGTATGGGATTTGGGCGCTGCAACGTCTGGCACCACTGCCAGTTGGTGAGCAGTTCGTTCTGATGTAGCTTAGCCCAGTCAAGCACGAGGCTCAAGGCGCGAAGCGTCTCATGGAACGAGCGAATCGTGGGCACAAGTTACACCGGCGTTCACGGGGGGCAGCCAGCGTACTGCCGCGTGTGCGCTACGGTTTGTGCTATGTCATGCTTGAGCAGAAAAATGGTTAAGATGGCTGTCTTGCCAATTCATGAAAGCCATACTCATGCGTCATGCATATGCTTTTTTGCTCGCCCTCGGACTCACCGCCGCCCACGCCGCCGAAGCGCCTGCCGAGGCGGCGCTCAAGCACGCCAAGGCGCTGCTGGACAAGGTGCCGCTGGTGGACGGCCATAACGACCTGCCGTGGACCATACGCGAGGACAAGGCCCATCCGATGGATGTGGATGCCTACGACCTGCGCAAGCTGAACGGCCAGCAGACCGACTTGCCGCGCCTGAAGGAAGGCCGCGTGGCGGTGCAGTTCTGGAGCGTGTTCGTGCCCGGCGAACTGAAACAGGGCTGGGCGCGCACCCAGCTGGAGCAGATCGACCTGGCCAAGCGCATGATCGCGCGCTACCCGGAACGCCTGGTGCTGGCCACCCGCAGCACCGACATCGCCAAGGCCCGCAAGGCCGGCAAGCTGGCCAGCTTCATCGGCATGGAGGGGGGCCACGTCATCGAAAACAGCCTGGGCGCGCTGCGCGCCTATTACGACCTGGGCGCCCGCTACATGACCTTGACCCACAACGTGACCCTGGACTGGGCCGACGCCGCCCTCGACCTGCCGCGCAACAAGGGCCTGAGCAACTTCGGCAAGGAAGTGGTGCGCGAGATGAACCGCCTCGGCATGCTGGTGGACCTGAGCCACACCAGCCCGGACGTGATGCGCCAGGCGCTCGACACCAGCGCAGCGCCGGTCATCTTCTCCCACTCCAGCGCCCGCGCGCTGGTGGACCATCCGCGCAACGTGCCGGACGACGTGCTGGCCCGCATGGCGGCCAACGGCGGCGTGGTGATGGTGACCTTCGTGCCGGCCTTCGTCTCCACCGACTACATGCGCTGGAAGGACGGCCTGATCGCCCGCACCCGCACCATGGAGCGCGACAGCCCCGCCTACAAGGTGGTGGAAGCGGCCTATATCAAGCAGGCCGGCCCCGCGCCCAAGACCACCTTGCAGCAGGTGGCCGACCATATCGATCACGTGGCCAAGGTGGCCGGCATGGACCATGTGGGCCTCGCCGCCGATTTCGACGGCGGCGCCACCACCGAGGGCTTGAATGACGTGTCCACCTACCCGGCGCTGTTCGCCGAACTGATACAGCGCGGCTGGAAGGACGCCGACCTGGCCAAGCTGGCCGGCGGCAACATCATCCGCGCGCTGGCCAAGGCCGAACAGGTCGCCGCCCGCCTGCAGAAAGAGCGCGCGCCCTCCATCGCCGGGCTGCCGGCAAAATAGTGATCGTTCGGGGGTGGTTTGATTCTTGCTAGTAACCCAGTATTGAATCAGAGCACCCCAAGATGGCATCCAAGCGACAATCAGCGCCCCCGGCGCGCAATCTACGTATCGTGGTGGTCCAGGCGGCCGACGCGGCAACGCGCGCGCACGCCCTGAACGCCGGCCTGCAGGAGGCGGGCTACGAGATCGTCGCCTCCCTTCCCGCCGACATGCATCTGCCCGAGCAGATCGCCCTGCTGCAGCCCGACATGATCATCATCGACGCCGAATCGGACGCGCGCGACGTGCTGGAGCACATCGTCATCGCCACCCGCGACGAGCGCCGCCCCATCGTCATGTTTACCGAGGACGACGCCCCTTCCAGCATGGAAGCGGCGATGGCGGCCGGCGTGTCCGCGTACATCGTGGCGGGCCTGCAGGCCGAGCGCATCAAGCCGGTGCTGAACGTGGCGCTGGCGCGCTTCAAGCAGGAGCAGAAGCTGCTGGCCGAACTGGACGACACCCGCCACAAACTGGCCGAACGCAAGGTGATTGACCGTGCCAAGGGCCTGCTGATGACGCGCCACGGCATGACCGAGGACGCGGCCTACCAGAAGCTGCGCAGCATGGCCATGAACAAGAATTTGAAGCTTGCCGAGATCGCCCAGCGCATCCTCGACGTCGAGGATTTACTGGGCTGATTTTGGTGCATGCACCATTAGGGTGCATTTTTGTAGAGGAAAAGAGCGATGACGAAGCATGCGGCACCGGAAAAGCAAGTGGTCAGGATCGGGTTCAACCCGCTGACCGACTGCGCCTCCGTGATCATGGCTGCGGTGCTGGGCTTTGATGAGAAATACGGCATCAAGATCGTGCCGAGCAAGGAATCGTCGTGGGCCGGCGTGCGCGACAAGCTGCTCACCGGGGAACTGGACGCGGCGCACTCGCTGTACGGCATGGTGTACGGCACCCAACTGGGCATCGGCTGGCAAAAGCGCGACATGGCCATCCTGATGAATCTGAACCGCAACGGCCAGGCCATCACCTTGTCGCGCCGCCTGGCCGAGCAGGGCGCGGTGGACGGCGCTTCGCTGGCCGCGCTGATGAAAAGCGCGCCGCGCACCTACACCTTCGCGCAGACCTTCCCCACCGGCACCCACGCCATGTGGCTGTACTACTGGATGGCGGCGCACGGCATCGATCCGATGCGCCATGCGCGCGTGATCACGGTGCCGCCGGCGCAGATGGTGTCCAACCTGGGCGCCGGCCACATGGACGGCTTTTGCGCCGGCGAGCCCTGGGGCCATCGCGCCGTGATGGACGGCATCGGCATTACCGCCGCCACCAGCCAGCAGATCTGGCCCGAGCATCCGGAAAAGGTGCTGGCCGCGTCGGCCGAATTCGCGCGCACGCATCCCAACACCTGCCGCGCGGTGATTGCCGCCGTGCTGGAGGCCAGCCGCTGGATAGACGCCAGCGCCGCCAACCGCATGGCCATGGCCGAGATCATTTCGGCCGTGCCCTACGTGAACACCAGCAAGGACGTGATCTGCCAGCGCATCCTGGGCCACTACCAGGACGGCCTGGGCAAGAGCTGGGAAGACCCGCACCCGCTGCGCTTCCACCACGAAGGCGCGGTGAATTTCCCTTACCTGTCGGACGGCATGTGGTTCATGACCCAGCAACGGCGCTGGGGCCTGCTCAAGGCCGATCCCGACTACCTGGCCGTGGCCAGTTCGGTACACCAGATAAACCTATACCGCGAAGCAGCGGAAATGACGGAGACACCCGTGCCGCAAAGCGTCCTGCGCAGTTCCACGCTGATGGATGGCAAACAGTGGAACGGCAGCGACCCGGAACGCTATGCGGCGTCCTTCAGCATCAGGCAGTAGTAGAAACCCACCAAGAGGGTGCAGATGGCAAATTACGGAGCGGCCGCACTGGCCACCAAGAACGAAGCGCCCGCGCTGTCGGGCGAAGTATTTGGCGCATTGATCAATCTTTCCGGCCGGCGGCGCTTCACGTCGCAGCGCCTGGTGCTGTACGCGGTGCTGGCCGGCCAAGGCCAGGAAAACGCCGCCGCCACCGCGCGCGAGGCGCTGGCGCTGTTCCGCGGCGCCCACCACGCGCTGGTGGAGGGCAGCGATACCGTGCCGGGCATCTTCTGCCCCGAGCTGGAGGAGGTCTACTTCGGCCGCCCCGGCGGCGACCGCCAGATCCGGGACTTCATGGACCTGGCCGAGCGCACCCTGCGGGCCTGCGAGGACGAGTCGCGCGGCGCGCAGGCGCTGCTGGCCCAGCTGGTCGAGATGACAACGCCGGTGCTGGCGCTGCTGAACCAGATCACCGCCATCTATGAAGAGCAGTCCAAAAAGCACGCGCTGCTGATGAAAAAGCAGCTGCGCGGGGTGATCACGGAAATCGAAACCATTGCCAAGCAGGCCAAGATGGTGGCCTTCAACGCGCGCATCGTGGCGGCGCGGGCCGGTTTCGCCGGGCGCGAATTCGCCGTGGTGGCGGGCGTGCTGTCGAACATCACCGGCGAAATCGACGACATGGTGAAAACGGCCCTGAACACGGCCAATGCATAGGAGCGTAGCATGAACCAGCAAGGCAAAGTCACCCTGGTGGGCGCCGGTCCCGGCGACCCGGACCTGCTCACCCTCAAGGCCGCCAAGGCCATCGCCGCCGCCGACGTGCTGCTGGTGGACGACCTGGTGAACCCGGACATCCTGGCCTGCGCATCGCCGCGGGCGCGCGTAGTCCAGGTCGGCAAGCGCGGCGGCTGCCAGTCCACGCCGCAGGAATTCATCGAGCGGCTGATGATCGCCGAAGCGCGCGCCGGCCAGCATGTGGTGCGCCTGAAGGGCGGCGACCCCTACCTGTTCGGGCGCGGCGGCGAAGAGCGCGCGCAGCTGCTGGCGCACGGCATACAAGTGGAGGTGGTGCCCGGCATCAGCAGCGGCCTGGCAGCGCCGTCCAGCATCGGCATCCCGCTCACGCACCGCAGCTGGAGCCAGGGCGCGGTGTTCGTCACCGGCCACGGCAAGGACGCCGGCTCGGAGCCGAACTGGCCGGCGCTGGCGCAAAGCGGGCTGACCCTGGTGATCTATATGGGCGTGGCGCGCTGCGCCGCAATACAGGCCGGCCTGCTGGCCGGCGGCGCGCGCCCGGACACGCCGGTGGCGGTGGTGCAATCGGCCACCCGTGACGCGCAGCGCCAGCTGATCACCACGCTGGGCGAACTGCCCCAGGCGCTGGCCGCCAGCGGCCTGGGCAGCCCCAGCATCATCGTGGTGGGCGACGTGGTGCGCTGCGCGGACGCATGGGGCGGTGCACACGATGGTGCACCCGCATACGCACCATCGGAGTGCGCTGTTGCACCGCAATATGCCACCGGCACCCTGAATTAAGTTCGTTGAAGTAACAATATCGGCCGCTCCCCCCTGTAAACCGCACTGCGCCTGTCTGGCACGCCTCTTGCAAAGGATAAGGACAGGATCAATGGCGATCCCCCAAACAAATGCGCTGGTCTAACGACGGACTGGCAGGACAACGGCGTCCGCCCAGCTTGATGTTAGATCAAGGCTGCGCGGACGCTTTTTTGTTTTCTAGACGGGATAAAAAAATGGCCAGCAAAGCTACCAGCATCAAGCTCTTCACCATCTCCACGCCGCCGATGCGTGCCTTCCACCTGACCTGGATGGCGTTCTTCATCTGTTTCTTCGCCTGGTTCGCCTGCGCGCCGCTGATGCCGGTGATTAAGGGAGAGTTCGGCCTGACGATGGCGCAGATCGCCAACATCAATATCGCCGCAGTAGCCATCACCATCGTCGTGCGCCTGATCATCGGCCCGCTGTGCGACCATTTCGGCCCGCGCAAGGCCTATACCGGCCT
The DNA here is from genome assembly GCF_059704565.1 of Massilia sp. NBRC 108631. Classification (NCBI taxonomy): domain Bacteria; kingdom Pseudomonadati; phylum Pseudomonadota; class Betaproteobacteria; order Burkholderiales; family Oxalobacteraceae; genus Massilia; species Massilia sp. NBRC 108631. Next base: position 76,865 of record NZ_BAAKJE010000047.1, on the reverse strand, counting down.
GCTGCTGCTGGGCGCGATCCCGGTGCTGGGCGTGGCCGCCGCGCAGAGCTACGAAAGCTTTTTATTTTTCCGCCTGCTGATCGGCGCGGTCGGCGCCAGCTTTGTCATCACCCAGTACCACACCTCGGTGATGTTCGGGCCGAACGTGGTGGGCACGGCCAACGCGGCAGCCGCGGGCTGGGGCAACGCCGGCGGCGGTGCGGCGCAGGCGCTGATGCCGCTGCTGATGGCCGCCATGATCATGCTGGGCGTGGGCGAGAAGTTCGGCTGGCGCGCGGCACTGGTGGTGCCGGGCCTGCTGATGCTGGTCATGGCCGTGGTGTACTACCAATTCACGCAGGACTGCCCGCAAGGTAACTACAGCGAGCTGCGCGCGGCCGGCATCGCCATCGAAGGCGGTAAGAAAGGCGGCTGGGACAGCTTCAAGCTGGCCGCCACCAACTACCGCGTGTGGCTGCTGTTCGTCACCTACGGCGCCTGCTTCGGGGTGGAGATCTTCATCCACAACATCGCCGCCGTCTACTACGTGGACCACTTCAAATTGTCGCTGGGCCAGGCCGGCATGGCCGCCGGCAGCTTCGGCCTGCTGGCGCTGTTCGCCCGCGCCCTGGGCGGCTGGGTATCCGACAAGGCCGCCATGCGCGGCACCCTGAACAGCCGCGTCACGCTGCTGTTCATCATGATGATCGGCGAAGGCGTGGGCCTGCTGTGGTTCGCCAACGCCGACAGCGTCGCCTTCGCGGTGATCGCCATGCTGGTGTTCGGCCTGTTCACCCACATGGCTTGCGGCGCCACCTACGCGCTGGTGCCGTTCGTCGACAAGCGCGCCCTGGGCGGCGTGGCCGGCATCATCGGCGCGGGCGGCAACGTCGGCGCGGTGGCGGCGGGCTTCCTCATGAAGGGCATGGGCGGCGACGTGCAGCAAACCCTGAGCATCCTCGGCGTGCTGGTCGCGGCATCGGCGGTATGCGCCATCGCAGCGCGCTTCAGCAGCGCGGCGGTTGAAGAGTCGGCCCTGGCCGCAGCTTAAGAATCTAGGAGCAAAGCAATGAACATCATCGTCATCGGCCACGGCATGGTAGGCCACAAATTCCTCGAAAGCCTGGCCACCCACGGCGGCAACGCCAGGCTGAACGTGACCATCCTGTGCGAAGAACCGCGTCCGGCCTACGACCGCGTGCACCTGTCCGAGTTCTTCGCAGGGAAAAGCGCCGAGGACCTGTCGCTGGTCAAGCCCGGCTTCTTCGACCGCGACGACATGGTGCTGCGCCTGAACGCCCGCGCCACGGCCATCGATGCTGCCGCCAAGACCGTCACCACCAGCGACGGCGAAGTGCTCAGCTACGACAAGCTGGTGATGGCCACCGGCTCCTTCCCCTTCGTGCCGCCGCTGCCGGGCAAGGAACGCAAGGACTGCTTCGTCTACCGCACCATCGAAGACCTGGAAGCCATGCTCGAATGCGGCAAGCGCTCCAAGACCGGCGTGGTGATCGGCGGCGGCCTGCTGGGCCTGGAATGCGCCAAGGCGCTGCGCGACATGAACCTGGACACCCACGTGGTCGAGTTCTCGCCGCGCCTGATGGCGGTGCAGGTCGATGACGGCGGCGCGCGCGTGCTGCGCTCCAAGATCGAAGCGCTGGGCGTGACCGTGCACACGGCGAAGAACACCACCGCCATCGTCGACGGCGTGGACGGCACCCACCGCATGCAGTTCGCCGACGGCAGCCACCTGGACGCCGACATGATCGTGTTCTCGGCCGGCATCCGCCCGCGCGACATGCTGGCCAAGGAAAGCGGCCTGGAAGTGGGGCCGCGCGGCGGCATCGTCATCGACAACAACTGCATGACCTCGGACCGCGACATCTACGCCATCGGCGAATGCGCGCTGTGGGGCGGCATGATCTACGGCCTGGTGGCGCCCGGCTACGAAATGGCGCGCGTGGCGGCCAAGCACCTGCTGGGCGAAGCGGCTGAATTCAACGGCGCGGACATGAGCACCAAGCTGAAACTGATGGGCGTGGACGTGGCCTCCATCGGCGACCCGCACGGCAAGGAAGAAGGCAGCCGCGTATACCAGTTCATGGACGAGCGCAAGCAGATCTACAAGAAGATCGTGGTGTCGAGCTGCGGCCGCTACCTGCTGGGCGGCGTGATGGTGGGCGACGCCAGCGAGTACGGCACCCTGCTGCAAATGATGCTCAACAAGATCGAACTGCCGGAGTCGCCCGAGTTCCTGATCCTGCCGCAGTCGGACGGCAAGGCCAAGCCGGGGCTGGGCGTGGACGCGCTGCCCGAAGGCGCCCAGATCTGCTCCTGCAACGACGTGTCGAAAGGCGCCATCTGCGCCGCCGTCGGCGACGGCGCCACCAGCATCGGCGCGCTCAAGTCCTGCACCAAGGCCGGCACCGCCTGCGGCGGCTGCGTGCCGCTGGTGACCCAGGTGATGAAGGCCGAGATGAAGAAGCTGGGCATGGACGTCAACAACCATGTCTGCGAACACTTCGCCTACTCGCGCCAGGAACTGTACCACCTGATCCGCGTCGGCCAGATCCGCACCTTCGACGCGCTGCTGGCGCAGCACGGCAAGGGCCTGGGCTGCGACGTGTGCAAGCCGCTGGCCGCCAGCATCCTGGCCTCCTGCTGGAACGACTTCGTGCTGAAGAAGGAACACGCCAGCCTGCAGGACACCAACGACTACTTCCTGGGCAATATCCAGAAGGACGGCACCTACTCGGTGGTGCCGCGCATGCCGGGCGGGGAAGTGACCGCCGACGGCCTGATCGCGGTCGGCACCGTGGCCAAGAAATACGGCCTGTACACCAAGATCACCGGCGGCCAGCGCGTCGACCTGTTCGGCGCGCGCGTCGAGCAGCTGCCGCTGATCTGGGAAGAGCTGATTGCCGCCGGTTTCGAAACCGGCCACGCCTACGGCAAGTCGCTGCGTACCGTGAAGTCCTGCGTCGGCTCCACCTGGTGCCGCTACGGCGTGGACGACAGCGTGGGCCTGGCCATCGAGCTGGAAAACCGCTACAAGGGCCTGCGCACGCCGCACAAGATCAAGTTCGGCGTGTCCGGCTGCACCCGCGAGTGCGCCGAAGCGCAGGGCAAGGACGTCGGCATCATCGCCACCGAAAAAGGCTGGAACCTGTACGTGTGCGGCAACGGCGGCATGAAGCCGCGCCACGCCGAACTGATCGCCTCCGACCTGGACAAGGCCACGCTGGTGCAGTACATCGACCGCTTCCTGATGTTCTACACCCGCACCGCCGACCGCCTGCAGCGCACCAGCACCTGGCGCGACAACCTGGAAGGCGGCCTGGACTACCTGAAGGACGTGGTCATCAAGGACAAGCTGAACATCGCCGCCGAGCTGGAAGCCGAAATGCAGAACGTCGTCGACACCTACGAGTGCGAGTGGAAGGTGGCCGTTACCGACCCTGAGACGCGCAAGCGCTTCCGCCACTTCGTCAACAGCGAGCAGGCCGACCCGAACGTCATCTTCATGGAAGAACGCGGCCAGATCCGCCCGGCCACGCTGGAAGAGCGCAAGGCCGTCGTCATCCCGATCAAAGTAGCTTGAGGAGAAGCACCATGCACCGCGATATCCAAAACGACCGCTGGACCGCCATCTGCGCGCTGGAAGACATCGTCCCGAACACCGGCGTGTGCGCGCTGCTGCAGGGCGAGCACGTGGCCGTGTTCCACGTGAACGACGGCGAGCAGCGCGTGTTCGCCATCCACAACTACGACCCCAACTCGCAAGCATCGGTGCTCTCGCGCGGCCTGGTGGGCAATCTGGGCGAACGCATCGTGGTCGCCTCGCCCATCTACAAGCACCATTTCGACCTGCAGACCGGCGAATGCCTGGAAGCGCCGGAACACTCGGTGGCGACCTATCCGGCCCGCATCGACGGCGGCAAAGTCTGGGTGGGTGCGTAATGAAACCGGCACTGGTCGTCATCGGCAACGGCATGGCGGGCATGCGCACCGTCGAGGAGCTGCACAAGCTGGCGCCGGACCTGTACGACATTACCGTGTTCGGCGCCGAGCCATACGGTAACTACAACCGCATCCTGCTGTCGCCGGTGCTGGCGGGCGAGAAGACGGTCGACGACATCATGCTGCACACCCGCGAGTGGTACGAGAGCCACAACATCACGCTGCACGCGGGCGACCCGGTGGTGCACATCGACCGCCGCAAGCGCATCGTGCGCGCGCAGTCCGGCAAGGAAGTGCGTTACGACCGCCTGCTGCTGGCCACCGGCTCCAAGCCCTTCATTATCCCGGTGCCGGGCCACCAGCTGCCCGGCGTGATCGCCTTCCGCGACATCCAGGATGTGGAGACCATGCTGGAGGCGTCGCGCAACCACAAGCACGCGGTGGTCATCGGCGGCGGCCTGCTCGGGCTGGAAGCGGCCAACGGCCTGCTGCGCCAGGGTATGCAGGTGACCGTGGTGCACGTCACCGATGCGCTGATGAATCAGCAGCTCGACAAGCCGGCCGCCCAGCTGCTGCAGAAGGCGCTGGAAAACAAGGGCCTGAACTTCATGCTGAACGCACAGACCGCAGAAATAGCGGGCCCGGACCGTGTAACGTCGGTGCGCTTCAAGGACGGCAGCGAAATACCGGCCGACCTGGTGGTGATGACCGCCGGCGTGCGCCCCAACATCGCGCTGGCCAAGGAAGCCGGCCTGCACTGCGACCGCGCCATCGTGGTCGACGACACGCTGCAAACCTACGACCCGCGCGTCTATGCCGTGGGTGAATGCGTACAGCACCGCAGCGCCACGTTCGGCCTGGTGGCCCCGATCTGGGAGCAGGCGCGCGTGTGCGGCGCCCACCTGGCCGGCGCCGGCCACCGCCGCTACGTGCAGCAGACATCCCCCACCCGGCTGAAAGTGACGGGCGTGGACCTGTACTCGGTGGGCGACTTCATCGGCGGCGAAGGCAGCGAAGACCTGGTGCTGCGCGACGCCAAGCGCGGCGTGTACAAGCGCCTGGTGCTGAAGAACGGCTGCATCACCGGCGCCGTGCTGTACGGCGACGTGCAGGACGGCCCGTGGTACTACGACCTGATCCAGAACCGCACCGACATCACCCCGATACGCCAGCACCTGCTGTTCGGCCAGGCCCTGTGCGCCGCGTAAAAATTGAGTGAGAACCATCGTGAACCTGTCCCAAGATAATCTGTCGGTACAAACCACTTGCGCATACTGCGGCGTCGGCTGCGGCGTGAAGGCCACTCCGCAGGGCGACGGCACGGTTGCCGTGGCCGGCGACCAGGACCACCCCGCCAACCTGGGCAAGCTGTGCGTCAAGGGTTCCGCGCTGGGCGAGACGGTAAGCCTGGACGGCCGCCTGCTGTATCCGCAGGTGAGGGATGAACGCGGTTCTGCCGCCTTGCGCCGGGTCTCCTGGGACGAAGCGCTCGGCAAGGTGGCCGGCAAATGGCAGGCCGTCATCGCCGAACACGGCCCGGACGCGGTGGCGCTGTACGTCTCCGGCCAGCTGCTGACGGAAGACTACTACGTCGCCAACAAGCTGATGAAGGGCTACGTCGGCAGCGCCAATATCGACACCAACTCGCGCCTGTGCATGTCGTCGGCCGTGGCCGGCCACAAGCGCGCCTTCGGCGAAGACCTGGTGCCGGTCTGCTACGAAGACCTGGAACTGGCCGACATGATCGTGCTGGTGGGCTCCAACATGGCCTGGTGCCATCCCATCCTGTTCCAGCGCATCGCCCGCGAACGCGAGAAGCGCCCCAATCTGAAGCTGGTGGTGGTCGACCCGCGCCGCACCGCCACCTGCGAACTGGCCGACCTGCACCTGCCGGTCAAGCCGGGCACCGACGTGTGGCTGTTCAACGGCCTGCTCAGCTATCTGTCGCGCATCGGCGCGGTCGATCCCGAATACGTGGCGGCGCACACCAACGGCTTCGAGGCCGCGCTGGCCGCCGCCGAAGTCGATTGCGCCGATCCGGCCGCCGTCGCCAAGGCCTGCAAGATCAGCCTGGGCGCGCTGATGGAATTCTACGAATCGTTCGCCGCCACCGCCAAGGTCATCACCGCCTTCTCGATGGGCGTGAACCAGTCCTCGGCCGGCACCGACAAGGCCAACAGCATCATCAACTGCCACCTGGTCGGCGGCCGCATCGGCAAGCCGGGCATGGGCCCGTTCTCCATCACCGGCCAGCCGAACGCCATGGGCGGGCGCGAAGTGGGCGGCCTGGCCAATATGCTGGCCGCGCACATGGACCTGGACAACAGCGCCCACCGCGACGCGGTGCAGACCTTCTGGGACTCGCCGCGCATGGCGGACAAGCCCGGCCTGAAAGCGGTGGACCTGTTCGAGGCCATTGAAGCCGGCCGCGTGAAGGCGGTGTGGATCATGGCCACCAATCCGGTGGTGAGCCTGCCGAACGCGGACCAGGTCAAGCGCGCGCTGGCCAAGTGCGAGCTGGTGGTGGCCTCCGACATCGTCCTCGGCACCGACACCAACGCCTACGCAGACGTGCTGCTGCCGGCCCTGGGCTGGGGCGAGAAGGACGGCACGGTCACCAATTCCGAACGCCGCATCTCGCGCCAGCGCGCCTTCCTGCCGGCGCCGGGCGAAGCGCGCGGCGACTGGTGGATCATCTCGCAGTTCGCCCAGCGCATGGGCTACGCCGGCTTCGATTTCGGCGCCGTGCACGAAGTGTTCGACGAACACGCGCGCCTGAGCGCCTGGCGCAACAGCGCCGACGACCTGCCGCGCGTGTTCAACATCGGCGGCCTGGCGAACATGAACCATAGCGCTTTCGACACCATGTCGCCTGTCCAGTGGCCGGTGCGCGAGCACGTCGGCGTGGACGGCGGCACGGCGCGCCTGTTCGAGGATGGACGCTATTCGCACCCGGACGGCAAGGCGCGCTTCATCGCCACCTTGCCGCGCCTGCCGGTGCACCAGATCGACGAGGACTTCCCGCTGGCGCTGAACACCGGCCGCGTGCGCGACCAGTGGCACACCATGACGCGCACCGGCCGCTCGGCCAGGCTGGCGGACCACGTTCCGGAATCGTTCATCGACATGCATCCGCAGGACGCGCTGATCCACGGTGTGCGCGAAGGCGAGCTGGCGCGCGTGACCAGCCAGTGGGGTTCGATGGTGGCGCGCGTGCAGCACGGCGGCGGCATCGCGCGCGGCGGCGTGTTCATTCCCATCCACTGGAGCGGCCAGACTTCGTCGGACGCGCGCGTGGGCGGGGTGGTCAACCCGGTGGTCGATCCGGTGTCGGGCGAGCCTGAGTTCAAGCACACGCCGGTGCGCATCGAGCAGTTCCGCGTGAGCTGGCATGCCTTCATCCTGAGCCGCAGCGAGCTCGGCCTGGACAGCGTGGCGCACTGGACCCGCATCCAGGGCAAGGAATTCGCGCGCTACGAACTGGCCGGCCGCAACAGCATCGCCGACTTCAGCGGCTGGGCGCGCGAACTGCTGGGCGTGCAGGATCCTGACGCGGACTGGCTGGAATACGCCGACCGCACCGAGGGCATGTACCGCGCGGTGCACGTGGTGGACGACCGCATCGAGCAGTGCATCTTCCTGTCGCCGCGCCTGGACCTGCCGGCGCGCAGCTGGCTGGCCGGCCTGTTCGCCGAGGAGGCACTGGCCGACGCCGACCGCGCCAGCCTGCTGATCGGCCGTCCGCTGAAGAAGGGCGTGGATGTGGGGCCCACCGTGTGCTCCTGCTTCGGCGTGGGCCGCAACACGATCTGCTCGGCCATCCGCGAGCAGGACCTGAAGTCGGTGCCGGAAGTGACCGCCTGCGTCAAGGCCGGCGGCAACTGCGGCTCCTGCGTGCCGGAGCTGAAAAAACTGCTGGCGGAAACGCGGCTGGAAATCGCCGCCGATGCGCCGGCCTGAGGCGGATACGCCTCAGAACACGCGGCGTATCCGCCCGCGCAGGGCGCTGCTGCCGCCCTCGCAGTGCTGTTCGAAGCGGGCGTCGAGTTCTTTCACGTTGCCGTTTTCGTAGCTGATCTTGTCGATCACGAACCAGCCGGTCAGCGTATTGCAGCCGCGTCCGTTGCCACCCCACGACATGCCGCCTTTGACGGCGTTGTGGAAGGGATAGCGCTGCAGTCCGCCGTAGTAGCCCGGTTTGAGCTCGCTGAGCGAATTCATGCCCACGAACTCGCCGCTCCAGCGGTCGCCGTTGCTGTTGACGCTGACGGTAAAGCTGTTGCCGGTAACGCTGACGGTGGCAGCGCTCTCCAGATAGAGGTATTTCTTGCCGCCGCCGATGTAGTCGCCCGCCGTGCTTTCCAGATAGACCGAATTGCCGGCCGGGTTCACCGTAGGCGTCCACAGGCCTGCGGGCACCGGCAGTGCCGGGCCTGGCGCGCCGGTGTTGTCGGCCGCGTTCCAGTGCACCTGCCCGCGCAGCGCCGAGCTGCCGCCTTCGCAGTGCTGCTCGAAGCGCAGGTCGATTGCCGACAGCTTGGCGCCGGCGTATTCCACCTTGTCCACCACGAACCAGCCGCGCAGCGTGTTGCAGCCGCGTCCTTCACCGGACCAGTCGAGGCCGCCCATATTCGCGTTCTGGAAGGGATAGCGCGTCAGGTCGCCGTAGTAGCCGGGCGAGAGCCTGGCGCCGCTGCCCGATTGCTTGAAGTCGCCCGTCCAGTCCTGGTCGCCCGCCACCCGCAGCGACAGGTAGTTGTCGCTGGCCGACAGGGTAAACGCGGCATCGCTCTGGCGGTACAGATAACTGCGGTTGCCGACGATGTAGTCGCCGCCCGAACCTTGCAGGTACACGTAGTTGCCGGCCGCCGGCAATGCGCTGGCGTCCGGCTTCCACAGTTCCGGTATCACCTTGGCCACCACCAGCAAGGACACTTCCTTGCTGCGCGTGGCGCCGGTGCGCACCGTCAGCGTCACCAGGTATTGGCCGGCAACGTCGGGGGTGAACGTGGGCATGCCGCCCTGGGTGTTGGCCAATACCGCCTGGCTGCCGCCGGGACGCATCAGCATGGCCCACTCATAGGTCAGCGGTCCATTGGCCGTGCTGGCCGTGCCGTCCAGCTGCACCTGCGAGCCGGCCAGTACCTCTTGCGAGCCGCCGGTGCGCGCCACCGGGGTGTAGCTGACGCCGCGCTCGAAGATGGCAATGCCTTGTTGCATGGCGGCCTTCACGCCCAGGCGGTTTTCGTCGCTTTCGCTGAACCCCATCAGCACTTGCGGCGGCGTGGCGACGCCGCGAATCAGGGCGGTGAGCCAGAAGGCGACGCCGTCCGGATCGCCATCGCGGTGCAGGATGTTCCGATACAGCTTGCTGACGAAGTCGTTCGGTGCGGGGGCCGGACCGTACAGGCGGCGGAATTCGTCGGAGTCGATGAAATTGCCGGCAATGGTTTCCAGCGAATAGCCGCTGTCCAGCGCATTGGTCCAGAAGGTCAGGCCGCCAATGGCGGGGGCGCGGCCGAACGCCGCCTGGTACAGGCGGTAGACCACCGCTGGTGTGCCGTCCGTGCCCAGCACCAGGGAGCTGTCGGAGAAGCGCAGCGTGCTGTTGACCGGTACGCTGACCTGCACGCCGCTCTTGTTGGTGACCGTGGCATAGCTGCCGGAGTTGTAGACGGTGTAGTCCGAGCGCAGGCCTTCGAAGCGGCGCACCTCGGTGCCGGCGCTGACGGCGGCAGCGGCGCTGGCGACGGCGCCGCCGCTCAGCAGCTTGGGCTGCATGGCTGCCGCTGGTTCGGCAGGCTGTTCGCCGCCGCATCCGGCCAGCATGCTGGCCAGCAGCAGCGCGCCAAATAGTAGTCTTGCGTTCATTGATTGAGCTGGAGGAGAAAAAGGAGCGCTAGCGTAGCATGGCGGCCTGTGTCCAAATGTCACCGATTTCCACGCCGGCGCGCTCAGGGAGTGCTGCGCGCGCGGGCCAGGCCGCGCTGCCGTTCCCACCACGCGCTGGCCAGGAACAGCGCGCAGCCCGCGAACAGCACGGCGGGCAGCGCCTGGATGCCGGCGCTTTGCATCAGCACCCCCGTGACCAGCGGACCGCCCGCGCTGGCCACGCCCCACGAGGCATTGACCACCGCGCTGGCCGTGGTGAGCGACGGCCCGGAGAATTTCTCTCCGCATGCCACCAGCGACAGCATGTAGATGGCGCCGGCCGCCGCGCCCAGCGCCACCAGCAGGGTCCACCATAGCCACGGCGTGCCGGCGGCGAACGGCAGCAGCGGCAGCAGCAGGCACACCGCCACGCCGCAGGCGACGTGCACGCGCCGGCGGCCGTAGCGGTCCGCCAGCCAGCCCATGGCGAACTGCAACGCCGTATCGCCCACCAGCACCACGGTGGCCGACAGCAGCGCCAGCTCCGTTACGATGCCCTGGCGGATCGCATACACTGGCAGGAAGCTCAGGATCAACGTGTCGAACAGCGCGAAGAAGGCCGCGCCCATCACGATCATCGGCATTTTCGGCAGCACGCTCTGCCAGCGCGGATGCGGCTCATCGCTGTCGGGCAGGCGCGCCCCGTTGATCAGTCCCAGGCCCGGCAGCGCGAGCAGGAACAGGCCGCCGCAGGCCGCAAAGCTCCACGCCACCTTGCCGTTCAGCGCCGCCACCAGCGCCGGACCGGCCAGCTGGAACAGCGTAAAGCTGGTGGTGTAGATGGCCACCACGCGCCCGCGCGAGTTGTCCGGCGCCAGCCGGTTCACCCATGCCTCGCCCACCGTAAACAGCACGCCCATGGCGGCGCCGAACACGAAGCGCAGCACGCCCCACAGCCACACGTTGTCCGTGATCTGCATCAGGGCGGTGGACAGCGCCGCCGCCCATACCGCGCCGATCATGGTGCCGCGCGGCCCGAAACGCGCCACCCAGCCGGTGACGAAAGGCGCCGAGCCGAGGATGCCGAGCGCACTGGCCGCCGTCACCAGGCCGATCAGGTGCGCGCCCGCGCCGCGCTGGTCCAGCGTGAGCGCGGCGAGGGGAATGGTGGTGCCGAGCCCGAGGCCGACGACGCCGATACTGAGGATGAGGGCGAAGAAGTCGCGCCAGGGAAGATGTTTCAATGTGTGGCTTCGCAGCAAAAGTGTTGTGCGTGATGATAGCAAATCTGGAAATGTGATAAATTGGCTTATCGCTTAAACGGAGGCCTCTGCACAGAGACTGAAGCCATGCGCCGACCATTAGTTATCGTCCCCGCCTGCACCCGGCATATAGGCTCGCATCCCGACCACGCCGTGCATTCCAAGTACATCGACGCCGTTGTACAGGGAGCCCGCTGCATGCCGCTGATCCTGCCTGCGCTGGGCGCGCAGACCGATTTCGAAGCCGTGCTCTCGGCCGCCGACGGCATCATGCTCACCGGCTCGGCCTCCAATCTGCAAGCCATCCTGTACGGCCAGGAAGTACTCAACCTCGAACTGCCGCAGGACCATGCGCGCGACGCCACCACGCTGCCGCTGATACGCGCCGCCCTCAAGCGCGGCATCCCGCTGATGGCGATCTGCCGCGGCTTCCAGGAACTGAACGTGGCGCTGGGCGGCACCCTGCACCAGGCGGTGCAGGAAGTGCCGGGCATGCTGGACCACCGCGACAGTCCGCTGGATACGCTTGAAAAACAGTATGGCCCGGCGCACCGCGTCCAAATCGCGCCGGGCGGAAAACTCGCGCACATCCTCGATGGCGCGCGCGAGATCATGGTCAATTCCCTGCACGGGCAGGGTATCGACCGTCTCGCGCCGGGGCTGGTGGCGGAAGCCACCGCCGACGACGGGCTGGTGGAAGCCTGCACCGTCGCCACGGCGCCCGGCTTCACGCTGGCGGTGCAGTGGCACCCTGAGTGGCAGGCCACCGCCAACCAGGATTCAATGAAAATGTTCCAAGCCTTCGGGCAGGCATGCCGTACCTACCAGGAACGCATTCCTTAGCTGCGCTCTCATTGCAGCCACGCTGCAGTCCCGCGTACACGGCCCGCAAGCGATACCCGGCCGTGTCAGATCAAGACTTTTAGAGAGCTCATCATGGCAATTCGCGAAAACTTTACGTACACAGATATGGATTTGTGGCTCAATGAAAAACGGGTCACCGAAATTGAATGCCTGGTCCCCGACCTGACCGGCGTCGCCCGTGGAAAGATCCTGCCGCGCGGGAAATTCACGCAGGAGCGCGGCATGCGCATCCCTGAAGCGGTGCTGGGCATGACCGTCACCGGCAACTATCCGACCGACGACGCGGCCTACGACCGCGCCATCTCGGCCACCGACCGCGACATGATCCTCAAGGCCGACCCCACTACCATCACCATGGTGCCGTGGGCCACCGACCCCACCGCGCAGGTGATCCACGATTGCTATTTCGCCGACGGCGCGCTGGTGGACTTCGCGCCGCGCACCGTGCTGCGGCGCGTGCTCAAGCTGTACGCGGAGCGCGGCTGGAAGCCGGTGGTGGCGCCCGAGCTGGAGTTTTACCTGACCGCCAAGAATATCGATCCCGACCTGCCGCTCAAGGCGCCCATCGGCCGCAGCGGCCGCGCCGAGACCAGCCGCCAGATCTACAGCATCGACGCGGTCAACGAGTTCGATCCGCTGTTCGAGGACATCTACGACTACTGCGACCTGATGGGCCTGGACGTGGACACGCTGATCCACGAAATCGGCGCCGGCCAGATGGAGATCAATTTCCTGCACGGCGACCCGCTCGGCCTGGCCGACAAGGTGTTCTTCTTCAAGCGCACCCTGCGCGAAGCGGCGCTCAAGCACGACATGTACGCCACCTTCATGGCCAAGCCCATGGCGGGCGAACCCGGATCGGCCATGCACGTGCACCAGAGCGTGGTGGACGTGAAGAGCGGCCGCAACATCTTCAGCAACGAGGACGGCTCGCCGGCCGCCGTGTTCAAGCACTACATCGGCGGCCTGCAGCGCTACATGCCCGCCGCCATGGCCATCGTGGCGCCGTACGTGAACTCCTACCGCCGCCTGGTGCGCCACACCGCCGCGCCGATCAACATCCAGTGGGGCGTGGACAACCGCACCGTGGGCTTCCGCGTGCCCGAATCCGGCGTGCAGGACCGCCGCGTGGAAAACCGCATCATCGGCGCGGACGCCAATCCCTACCTGGCGCTGGCCGTCACGCTGGCCTGCGGCTACCTCGGCATGACCGAGCAGCTCGAACCGACGCCGGCCACCACCGGCAGCGCCTACGACATGAAATACGAGCTGCCGCAAGGCCTGCCGGAAGCGCTGGCCGCGCTGCGCAAGGAGGACAAGCTGCGCGCCGTGCTGGGCGACCGCTTCATCGACGTCTACGCCGCCATCAAGGACGTGGAGCACCAGGAGTTCATGAAGGTCATCAGCCCCTGGGAACGCGAACATTTGCTGCTGCACGTTTGACAGGGGCGCCATCATGACGGACACCAAAACCATCCAGCAGCAGGACCATGCGCACTACCTGCATCCCTTCACCGACCACAAGGCGCTGGGCGAGAAGGGCGTGCGCGTGATGGTGCGCGGCGAGGGCATCTACCTGTGGGACTCGGAAGGCAACAAGATTTTGGACGGCATGTCCGGCCTGTGGTGCGTGGCGGTGGGCTACGGCCGCACCAGCATCTCCAGGGCCGTGTACGAGCAGATGGAGACGCTGCCGTTCTATAACAGCTTCTTCAACACCACCAACGTGCCGGCGGTGCAGCTGGCGGCGCGCCTGGCGCAGCTGGCGCCGGCGGGCTTCAACCGCGTGTTCTTTACCGGCTCCGGCTCGGAAGCGAACGACACCAATGTGCGCATGGTGCGGCGCTACTGGGACCTGCTGGGCTTCAAGGAGCGCCACGTCATCATCAGCCGCCACAACTCCTACCACGGCAGCACCATGGCGGGCGCCTCGCTGGGCGGCATGAGCGGCATGCACGAGCAGGGCGGCTTGCCGATTCCCGGCATCGTCCACATCGGCCAGCCGAATTACTACGACGACGGCGCCGGCCTCACGCCCGACGAATTCGGCCTGCGCTCGGCATCCTGGCTGGAAGCGAAAATCCTGGAAGTGGGACCGGACAAGGTGGCCGCCTTCATCGGCGAGCCGGTGCAGGGCGCCGGCGGGGTGATCATCCCGCCGGACACTTACTGGCCCGAGATCCGCCGCATCTGCGACAAGTACGGCATCCTGCTGATCGCCGACGAGGTCATCACCGGCTTCGGGCGGCTGGGGCGCTGGTTCGCCTCCGAGCCCTTCAGGCCGGATTTGATCACCTTCGCCAAGGGCGTCACCTCCGGCTACGTGCCGCTGGGCGGCGTGCTGGTGAGCGACCGCGTGGCCGACGTGCTGATCGCGCAGGGCGGCGACTTCAACCACGGCTTCACCTATTCCGGCCACCCGGTGGCCTGCGCGGCGGCGCTGGAAAACCTGCGCATCCTCGAAGAGGAGGGGCTGGTCGGACGCGTGGCGAACGACACCGGCCCCTATCTGAAGCGGGCTTTCCTCACGCTGGCCGAGCACCCGCTGGTCGGCAGCGCGGAGAGCTGCGGCTTCGTGGCCGGGCTCAACCTGGTCAAGCGCAAGGCGGAAAACGTGCACTACCAGGTGCGGTTCGACCCGGCGCTGGGCGTGGGCATGCTGTGCCGCGCCCACATGTTCAACACCGGCATCATCATGCGCGCCGTGGGCGAGCGCATGATCATTGCCCCGCCGCTGGTGATGACGCACGCGCAAATCGACGAGATGGTGTCGCTGATCCGCCGCGCGCTGGACCTGACGCTGGAAGAAGTGCGCCAAAGAGGGCTGTTGTAACCGCATTTTGGTAGTCTTCCTCGATATGCTGCATTTATAATCACGTCTCTTGCCGTGCGGCCTCGCCGCGCGCGTGCATCCCGATTAAGCTTATCAATTCGCCAATATGACGACAGTCCAACCCGCCGACGCTGGCCAGCCTTTCCTGTTAATCCGCAATCTGGTCAAGGATTTTGACGGCGTGCGCGCCGTCAATGATGTGTCGGTGACGATCAACAAGGGCGAGATTTTCGCCCTGCTGGGCAGTTCGGGCTGCGGCAAGTCGACCCTGCTGCGCATGCTGGCCGGTTTCGAAACGCCCACCTCCGGCGCCATTACCCTGGGCGGCAAGGACATCATCAGCACCCCGCCGTACGAGCGCCCCATCAACATGATGTTCCAGTCCTACGCGCTGTTTCCGCACCTGTCGGTGTGGGACAACATCGCCTTCGGCCTGCGCCGCGACGGGTTGCCGGCGCAGGAAGTGGCCGCGCGCGTGGACCACATGCTGTCGCTGGTGCAGCTCACGGCCTACGGCAAGCGCAAGCCGCACCAGCTGTCCGGCGGCCAGCAGCAGCGCGTGGCGCTGGCGCGCAGCCTGGCCAAGCGCCCGCAGCTGCTGCTGCTGGACGAACCGCTCGGCGCGCTGGACAAGAAACTGCGCGAGCAGACCCAGGTCGAGCTGGTCAACATCATCGAACAGGTCGGCGTGACCTGCGTGATGGTCACCCACGACCAGGACGAGGCGATGAGCATGGCCACCCGCATTGCCATCATGAGCGAGGGCCGCATCCTGCAGGTGGGCGCGCCGGGCGAAATCTATGAAACCCCGAACTGCCGCTTCGTGGCCGACTTCATCGGCTCGGTCAACCTGTTCGAAGGCCGGGTCACCGAAGACCAGCCCAGCTACGTGGTGATCGAATCGGACGAAACCAGCCACTACGTCAGCCACGGCATCACCGGCACCGACGACATGGAAGTGAGCGTGGCGGTGCGCCCGGAGAAGATCGTGCTGCAGCCGAATGCGCCCACCATGTCGCAGCGCGCCAAGGTGGAAGAGCACGGCCACAACTGCGTGCAGGGCGTGATCGCGGCGGTGTCCTACTTCGGCAACGAAACCCACTACCAGGTCAGGCTGGACAGCGGCATGCGGCTCAAGGTGGCGCGCACCAACTCGGCGCGCCATGCCGAAGCACCCCTGCAGCGCGAGCAGCGCGTGCACGCGTGGTGGGACGGCAGCGACGTTGTCGTGCTGACCCGTTGAGCGGCAGGGGCTTTCCATGTTCACATTCTTCAAAGACCTGCTGACGCTGCGCTGGCTGAGCGGCCGCAGCGCCGTCATCGCCGTGCCCTACCTGTGGCTGATCGGCGCCTTCCTGATCCCCTTCCTGATCGTGGCGCGCATCAGCTTCACCGAGGTCGATGCCGGCAATCCCTTCGGCACCCTGGTGACCTATGCCGAGGGCATCGTCGATATCAAGATCAAGGTATCGAACTACCTGTTCATCGCGGCCGACGAGCTGTATGTGCTGACCTATCTGAGCTCGCTCAAGTACGCCGCCATCACCACCGCCTGCTGCCTGCTGATCGGCTACCCGTTCGCCTATTTCATGGCGCGCGCGCGGCCCTCGCTGCGCCCGGTGCTGCTGATGATGGTGATGCTGCCGTTCTGGACTTCCTTCCTGCTGCGCATCTACGCCTGGAAGGGCATCCTGGCCAACCAGGGCATCCTGAACAACTTCCTCATCTCCATCGGCGCCATCCAGGAACCGCTGCACATGATGAACACCTCGTTCTCGCTGGTGCTCGGCATGGTGTACGCCTACCTGCCGTTCATGATACTGCCGCTGTACACCAACCTGGCCAAGATGGACCTGCGTTACCTGGAAGCGGCGGCCGACCTGGGCGCCACCCCGTGGCAGGCGTTCTGGCGCATCACGGTGCCGCTGTCGAAGTCCGGCATCATCGCCGGCTCCATGCTGGTGTTCATTCCCGCCGTGGGCGAATACGTCATCCCCGAGCTGCTGGGCGGCCCGGAAACGCTGATGATAGGGCGCGTGCTGTGGGACGAATTCTTTACCAATAACGACTGGCCGATGGCGTCCTCCGTCACCGTGGTGGTCATTCTGCTGATCCTGGTGCCGATGGCGATCCTTAACAAATACCAGGCCGAACAAAGCGAAGGAGGGCGCAAATGAAGGGCTCCCTGATCCCGCGCTGGTTCGGCCGCGGCTGGCTTTCGCTCGGCTACATCTTCCTCTACCTGCCGATCATCGTGCTGGTGGTGTTCTCGTTTAACAGTTCGCGCCAGGACATGGTGTGGAGCGGCTTCTCCACCCAGTGGTACGGCGAGTTGATGCACGACAGCGAGATCATTTCCGGTTTCGGCCTGTCCTTGCGCATTGCCTTCCTGACGGCCTGCTCATCGGTGGTGCTGGGCACCTTCGCCGCCTTCGTGCTGAACCGCTACCGCCGCTTCGCCGGCCGTACCCTGTTCTCGGCCATGACCAGCGCGCCGCTGGTGATGCCGGAAGTGATCATCGGCCTGTCGCTGCTGCTGATGCTGGTGTCGGCGCAGAAGATGTTCGGTTTCCCGGAGCGCGGCCTGAACACCATCTGGATCGGCCACACGCTGCTCGGCATGGCCTACGCCACCGTGGTGGTGCAGTCGCGCCTGCAGGAGATGAGCAAGTCGCTGGAAGAGGCGGCCATGGACCTGGGCTGCCGTCCCTACCAGGTGTTCTTCCTGGTCACGCTGCCCAACATCAAGCAGGCGCTGGCCTCGGCCTGGCTGCTGACGTTCACGCTGTCGCTGGACGATGTGGTGCTGTCGGCCTTCCTGTCCGGGCCAGGCTCGACCACCATGCCGCTGGTGATCTTCTCGCGCGCCCGCCTCGGGCTGGACCCGCGTGTGAACGCGGTGGCAGCCATCACCATCCTGGTGGTGACGGTGGCGGTGATCGCCTCCAGCGTCTACATGGCGCGCACCCAGCGCGCACGAATGAAACAAGTCTCCGCCGCCGGCAAGGCGTAAAATGATCTGGCGGGCGCCTGCCCGCCAATCAAGGAGCAAGCATGGCAGACGCACTTTGGCACGAGCGCGCACTTGCGCTGAACATCGACGGCCGCGCCTTCATCAACGGTGAGCGCGCCTGGTCCCGCACCGAACAGCAGTTCGACAAACATTCCCCCATCGATGGCCGCAAGCTGGCCGCCGTGGCCCGCTGCGGCGCGCCCGACGTGGACGCGGCCGTGCAAGCCGCCCGCGCCGCCTTCGAGGATGGCCGCTGGGCCGGCATGCCGCCCGCCAAACGCAAGCGCGTGCTGATCCGCTTTGCGGACCTGATCCAGCAAAACGCCGCCGACCTGGCGCTGCTGGAAACCCTGGACATGGGCAAGCCGATCAAATACAGTCAGAGCGTGGACGTGGGCGCGGCCGCCAACTGCATGCGCTGGTACGGCGAAGCGGTGGACAAGGTGTACGGCGAAATCGCCCCCACCGCCAGCAACAGCCTGGCGCTGATTACGCGCGAACCGGTGGGCGTGGTGGGCGCCATCATTCCGTGGAACTACCCGATGATCATGGCCGCGTGGAAGATCGCCCCGGCGCTCGCGGCGGGCAACAGCGTGGTGCTCAAGCCGTCCGAAAAGGCGCCGCTGACGTCATTGCGGCTGGCCGAGCTGGCGCTGCAGGCGGGCATTCCGGCCGGCGTGTTCAGCGTGCTGCCGGGCTACGGTAACGAAGCGGGCAGCGCGCTGGCGCTGCACATGGACGTCGACTGCATCGCCTTCACCGGCTCCACCCGGGTGGGCAAGCAGATCATGCAAATGGCGGGGCAGTCGAACCTGAAGCGCGCCTGGACTGAATTGGGCGGCAAGTCCGCCAACATTGTCTGCGCCGACTGCCCGGACCTGGACGCGGCGGTGGCGGCGGCGGTGGGCTCGATCTATTTCAACCAGGGCGAAAGCTGCAACGCGCCGTCGCGCCTGTTCGTGGAAGAGTCGATCAAGGACGCCTTCATCGAAAAGGCGCTGGCCATGGTGCCGCGCTACCAGCCGGGCGATCCGCTGGACGACGCCACCGTGATGGGGGCCATCGTGGACGAAGTGCAGATGAAAACGGTGCTGGGCTATATCGAGGCGGGCAAGGCAGGCGGCGCGCGGCTGCTGGCGGGCGGCGCGCAGGAGCGCGCGCAAAGCGGCGGCTATTACGTCGCGCCGACCTTGTTCGACCAGGTCGACAGCGGCATGAGGATCGCGCAGGAAGAGATATTCGGACCGGTACTGTCGGTGCTCAGCTTCACGGATGTGCAGGACGCGGTGAAGCAGGCCAACGCCACGCCGTACGGCTTGCAGGCGGCGGTGTGGAGCGCCAACATGAGCAAGGCGATCCAGGTGGCGCGGGCCTTGAGGGCCGGCACGGTGCACGTGAACCAGTACGACGGCGACGACATCACCGTGCCTTTCGGCGGCTACAAGCAGTCCGGCAACGGGCGCGACAAATCGCTGCACGCCTTCGACAAGTACACCGAGCTGAAGACGACCTGGATACAGATCGGCTGACGATGGGCGGGTGACGCGCCCGAGGCGCCAACCCGCCGTTGCGCCTAGAAGCAGTGTTCCTGGGCCGGGAAGGAACCATCCTTGACGGCGGCCACATAGGCGCTGACGGCCGCGTCGATGCTGGTCTGCCCTTCCATGAAGTTCTTCACGAAGCGTGCCTTGCGGCCAGGGAACACGCCCAGCAGGTCGTGCATCACCAGCACCTGGCCGGAGCAGTCCGGACCGGCGCCGATGCCGATGGTCGGCATGGCCAGCAGCTCGGTCACTTCCTTGCCCAGCTGGGTGGGAATCGCCTCCAGCACCACCATCGCGGCGCCGGCGGCCTGCAGCTTCAGCGCGTCCGACTTCAGCAGCTCGGCGCTCTCGATGGTCTTGCCCTGCACCTTGTAGCCGCCTAGCTGGTGCACCGACTGCGGCGTCAGGCCCAGGTGCGCGCATACCGGCACCGAGCGCTCGGTCAGGAACTTCACGGTCTCGGCCAGCCAGGCGCCGCCCTCGATCTTCACCATGTGCGCGCCGGCCTGCATCAGCTTGACCGCGTTGTCGAACGCCTGCTGCGGGTTGGCGTAGGTACCGAACGGCATATCGGCCAGCACCAGCGCAGACTTGTTGCCACGCGCGACCGCCCGGGTGTGGTAAGCCACTTCGTCCAGCGTCACCGGCAGCGTCGAGTCCAGGCCATTGCAGACCATGCCCAGCGAATCGCCGATCAGCAGCACTTCCACGCCGCAGCGGTCCATCAGCGAGGCGAAGCTCGCGTCATAGCAGGTGAGCATGGTGATCTTGTCGCCGGCGGCTTTGCGCGCGTTCAGCGCTGGGATGGTGACCGCCTTGTGCGCCACGGGTTTTGCCGGCGCCGCGGCCGGAGCGGCGGCAGCGCTTGCACCAGCGGCCGGCACAGGAGCGCTGCCCGCCATTTCGTTACCTTGCAAATAACCAGACATGGATGTTCCTCAAGTAGTGTGATCCCGGTGGCGCCAGTGTAATGCCTGCCGCCAAACCGCGTATTCTACCTGCGAAAGAACTTTCTTTTCAGCGTGGGGATCCGAAATAGACGGCGGCCACTATTTGCCCACAAAGAGGAAGGCTACGGCCGCCATGATGCAGCCGAACGCCGCCAGGTGCCGCCAGCTCACCGGCTCGCCCAGCACGGTCACCATGAACACGCCGAACACGATCAGCGCGATGGCCTCCTGCGTCACCTTCAGCTGCCCGGCGCTCCAGCCGCTGGCAAAGCCGATCCGGTTGGCCGGCACCGCCAGGCAGTACTCCACGAACGCGATGGCCCAGCTGATCATGATGACCGTGAACAGCGGCTTGTTCATGCCGCCCTTCAGGTGCCAGTACCATGCAATGGTCATGAAGATGTTGGAGGCGGCGAGCAGAAGGAGGGTTTGCATGGGCGCTTACAGCTTGGTGATGGCCTGGCCGGCGACGGCCGATTCGAAGCAGCGCGCGGGGACGCGGCCGGGGATGGCGATGTTGCCGGCGATTTCCAGCAGCGGCACGATGACGAAGGCGCGCTCGCACATGCGCGGGTGCGGCACGGTCAGCTCGGGGCTGTTGATCTGTTGCCGGCCGTAGAGCAGCAGGTCCAGGTCCAGCGTGCGCGGGGCGTTGTGGTAGGGGCGCTCGCGGCCGTGCGCCTGCTCGATGCCCTGCAGCGCCTGCAGCAGCGCTTGCGCACCCAGTTCCGTTTCCAGGCAGGCCACGGCGTTGATGTAGTCGTCGCCGCTGGAGTCGATCGGGGCGGTGCGGTACAGCGAGGAGACGGCGCTCACGGTGCAGCCGGGCAGGGCGCGCAGGCGCGCGATGGCGTCCTGCACGTTGGCCTGTGCGTCGCCCAGGTTGGCGCCGATGCCGATGTAGGCGGTGGTGCCCATGGCGTTCAGCACCGCGCTCATTGGCCGTCGTTGCCGCCGCCGTTGCCGGTGTCGGCGCCGGCAGGGGCGCGTTTGCGGGGCGCGCGCGGTGCACGCGAGCGCGGCGGACGCGGTTCGCGCGGCGCGGCGTCGGCGCCTGCTTCCGCGTGCGCATTGCCCCCCGCTGTGCGGCCGCCGGCCTGGCCCGCGTCGGCGCGGCTGCCGCCGCTGTAGTCGCTGTCGCCGTCCTGGCTGCCTTGGCCGGCATCGCCGCCTTCGCCGCCTTCGCCGCCTTCGCCTTTGCTGCGGCCGCCGCGGCGCGGAGGACGCTTGCGCTTCGCACCGCCGGCAGCGCCGCCGCCGTGGCTCAAGCCGGCCACCAGCTGTTCGCGTTCGGTTTCGTCGCCGTCGTAGAAGGCGGTCCACCATTCGCCCAGCTCGGCGTCGATCTCGCCCGAGGCGCAGCGCAGCAGCAGGAAGTCATAGCCGGCGCGGAAGCGCAGGTGTTCCAGCAGCTTGTACGGGTTCTTGCCGGTGCGGCGTTCGAAGCGCGGCTGCATCGACCAGATGTCGCGCATGTCCGAACCGATCTTGCGCTGCAGGGCCAGTTTTTCGGTTTGCGAATCGAGCACGTCGTCCGCCGCCAGGTGCAGCGCGGGGATCGGGAATTCGCCGGCGGCCTTGTAGGCGTTCCACTTCTCCAGCACCTGGTGCCACAGCAGCGACGCGAACAGGAAGCCCGGCGAGACGGTCTTGCCGGCGTGGATGCGCTTGTCGGTCGAGTCCAGCGCCAGGGTCACGAACTTCACGCCCAGCGGCTGCTCCAGCACCACGTCGAGCAGCGGCAGCAGGCCGTGATGCAGGCCTTCCTTGCGCAGCTGCAGCAGGCAGGCCAGCGCCTGGCCCGACATCAGGAGCTTGAGCATCTCGTCGAACACGCGCGCCGGGGGCACGTTGTTGATCAGCGGCGCCATGATGGTGATCGGCTCGCGCGTGCCCGGCTCGATCTGGAAGCCCAGCTTGGCCGCGAAGCGCGTCACGCGCAGCATGCGCACCGGGTCTTCGCGGTAGCGCGCTTCGGGCACGCCGATGATGCGCAGCGTCCTGGCGCGGATGTCCTCGATGCCGCCGTGGTAGTCCCACACTTCCTCGTTGGCCGGGTTGTAGTACATGGCGTTGATGGTGAAGTCGCGCCGCTCGGCGTCCTCGGCCATGCTGCCGAAGGTGTTGTCGCGCAGGACGCGGCCGTGTTCATCCTTGGGCGCGTTCTCGATCGAGGGGCCGCGGAAGGTGGTCACCTCCAGCAGGTCCTGGCCGAACATCACGTGCACGATCTGGAAGCGCTTGCCGATGATGAAGGCGCGCCGGAACAGGCGCTTGACCTGCTCGGGCGTGGCGTCGGTGGCGATGTCGAAGTCTTTCGGCTTCACGCCCAGCAGCAGGTCGCGCACGGCACCGCCGACCACGAAGGCCTGGTAGCCCGCTTCCTGCAGGGTGCTGGTGACGCGCACGGCGTTCGAGGACAGCAGGCGCGGGTCGATGCCGTGCTGGTTGGCGCCAAGTACCACCGGGACACTGGTGTCTCGCACGGGGGCTTCTTTGACACCGAGGATTTTGCGGATCAATTTCTTAATCATTGAATATATTTATCGTTGGCCAGCCTTTTTCGGCGGCGTGGCTGGTCAGTGCGGCGTTCGGATTGGTGGCCACCGGGTGGGTGACGACCGACATCAGCGGGATGTCGTTGTGCGAGTCGCTGTAGAAATACACGGTCTCGAAGTCTTCCAGGCGCTTGCCCAGTTTCTCGAGCCAGGCCTTGGTGTGCACCACTTTGCCGTGGCCCTGGGTCGGCGTGCCCACCAGCTTGCCGGTGATGCTGCCGTCGGCCGCCACTTCCGGCATGGCCGCGATCAGGTGCTCGATACCCAGCGCCTCGGCGATGGGCGCGGTGATGAAGTGGTTGGTGGCGGTGACGATGGCCACCAGGTCGCCGGCGTCCAGGTGCTTTTGCAGCAGCGCGCGCGCGGTCGGGCGGATGGCCGGGGCGATCACTTCGCGCATGAACTGCGCGTGCATCTGGTCCAGTCTGGCGCGCGGGAAGCCGGCCAGGGTGCCGAGCGAAAACTCCAGGTACTCCACCGGGTCCAGCGTGCCGGCCTGGTACTGCTCGAAGAAGGCCTGGTTGCGGGCCGCGAAGGCCTGCGCGTCGACGGCGCCGATGCGGCACAGGAATTGGCCCCATTCGTAGTCCGAATCGATGGGCAGGAGGGTGTGGTCGAGGTCAAACAGGGCCAGGTTCATCATTCTTTCGCTTCCGCCTGCAGCCATTCGCGCAGCAGCGGCAGGGTAATGGGACGTTGGGTTTCAAGGGAATATTGGTCGAGCGCGTCCAGCATTTCCGACAGCGAGCGCATGTCGCGCCGGTAATGCGAAAGCAAATAGGGTAACACGCCGGGCGACAGCGTCAAGCCGCGGGCCGCCGCCGCCGTGGTCAATGCGGCAACCTTTTCATCGTCGGTCAGGCCGTGCAGGCGGTAGATCAGGCCCCAGCCCATGCGCGTGCGCAAGTCCTCGCGCACCGGCAGCACGGCCGGCGCCACCGCGCCGCTGCACACCATGAAGGCGTTGTTGGCGCGGATCTCGTTGAACAGGGCGAAGGCGTCGATCTGCGCCAGCGGCGACAGCTTCTCGCAGTCGTCGAGCAGGTACAGGTCCACCTCCGGCGAATAGACGAATTCGGATTCGATCGAGAACGGCGAGATGTAGCGCGCCCCTTCCAGGGCGCCGAGCGCCTTCAGGATGTGGCTCTTGCCGGCGCCGGTGTCGCCCCACAGGTAGGCGAAATGCTCGCGCGAGGTGCGGCCGGCGAACTCGCGCATCAGCGCGGCCACCTCGGCGTTCTGGCCCACCTCGAAGGAGTCGAGGGTGAGCACAGGCTCGGCGCCTAAATCCAGCACCAGTTGCTTCATGGCTCCCGCCCCGCAGTTTGCATATTCGTCTTCACACTACGCATTATAAAAGCTGCTGCGCAAGTAGTGGCCGCGAAGATGCTTGAAGGCCACCATCAGGATGGCCGAGGCGGGCAGGGCCAGCAGCACGCCGACGAAGCCGAACAGCTGGCCGAAGGCCAGCAGCGCGAAGATCACCGCCAGCGGGTTGAGGCCGATGCGCTCGCCCACCAGGCGCGGCGTGAGGAAAAAGCCTTCGATGACCTGGCCGGCGCCGTAGATCACGGCCACCGCGATCACGCCGCTCCAGTCGGTGAACTGCAGCACGGCGGCGATCAGCGCCAGCACCAGACCCAGGCCGAAGCCCAGGTAGGGGATGAACACCAGCAGGCCGGTCAGGATGCCCACCGGCAGCGCCACGTCGAAGCCGGCGATGGCCAGGCAGCTCGAGTAGTACACGGCCAGCACCACCATCACCAGCAGCTGGCCGCGCAGGTACTGCGCCAGCAGGGTGTCGACCTCCTCGGCCATGGCCACGGTGGCGCCGATATAGCGGCGCGGCACGGCGCCGGCGATGCGCGCCATCATCTGGTGCCAGTCCAGCAGCAGGTAGAACAGCAGCACCGGCACCAGCACCAGGGTGGCGATCCAGCCCAGTACGGCGGTGCCGCCCACGCGCGCCGAGGCCAGCACGGCGGTCCAGATTTCGTCGCCGCTGGTGACCATCTGCTGCGAGACGAGTTTTTTGATGCCGGCCGAATCGAGCTGCACCTTGATGCCCATTTCGCGCAGGCGCGGGCTCAGCAGGTCGTTGGCCTTGGCCAGGAAAGCGGGAATCTGCGCCTGCAGCAGCGGGATCTCGGTTTGCAGCACGGGTACCACGATCAGCACCATCGACAGCACCGCGCACAGGAACAGCAGCACCACCGCCACCACCGCGATCGGGCGCGGCACGTCGAAGCGGCCCACGCGCAGGCGGTCGATGCGGTCCACGCCGGGATTGAGGGCGTAGGCGATGATGGCCGCCGCCAGGAATGGTGTCAGGACAGGGCCCAGCGCCACCAGCAGGACGCCGAATGCCAGCCACAATGCTACCCAGAATGCCGTTTGTTTTTGTTCGACCGAGAGGGGGAATGGCATGTGGGGAAGATGTTTTTCGTAAAAACGGCAGGTTGACGGGGCATTTTGATAAAATAGCGGACTTGCCGGGTTTTGCGTCACAAATGCACGAATTCCGGCCACCGCCTTCTATTTTACCGCCTCCGCTGCGAAATACACCATGAGCCAACCTTCTAATGTTTCCCTGTCCTACCGTGACGCCGGCGTCGATATCGACGCTGGTGATGCTTTAGTCGAAGCGATCAAGCCGTTTGCCAAGCGCACCATGCGCGAAGGCGTCATGGCCGGCATCGGCGGCTTCGGCGCGCTGTTCGAGATCAGCAAGAAGTACCAGGAGCCGGTGCTGGTGTCCGGCACGGACGGCGTCGGCACCAAGCTGAAGCTGGCCTTCGAACTGAACCGCCACGACACGGTGGGCATCGACCTGGTGGCCATGAGCGTCAACGACATCCTGGTGCAGGGCGCCGAGCCGCTGTTCTTCCTGGACTACTTCGCGTGCGGCAAGCTGGACGTGCCGCAGGCGACCGACGTCATCAAGGGCATCGCCAAGGGCTGCGAGCAGTCCGGCGCGGCGCTGATCGGCGGCGAGACGGCGGAAATGCCGAGCATGTACCCGGCCGGCGAGTACGACCTGGCCGGTTTCGCGGTGGGCGTGGTGGAAAAATCGAAAATCATCGACGGCACCAAGATCGCCCCGGGCGACGTGGTGCTGGGCCTGGCCTCGTCGGGCGCGCACTCGAACGGTTACTCGCTGGTGCGCAAGATCATCGAAGTGGCCAAGCCGGACCTGGAAGGCGACTTCCAAGGCCGCAAGCTGGCCGACGTGCTGATGGAGCCGACCCGCATCTACGTCAAGCCGCTGCTGGCGCTGATGGCCTCGATGGAAGTGAAGGGCCTGGTGCACATCACCGGCGGCGGCCTGGTGGAAAACATCCCGCGCGTGCTGCAGCCCGGCCTGACGGCCGAGCTGGACGGCAAGTCGTGGACCCTGCCGCCGCTGTTCCAGTGGCTGCAACAGCACGGCGGCGTGGCCGACGCTGAAATGCACCGCGTGTTCAACTGCGGCATCGGCATGACCGTGATCGTCTCGGCCGACAACGCCGACGCCGCCATGGCCCAGCTGCAAGCGGCCGGCGAAACCGTCTACCGCATCGGCGCCATCCGCGCGTCGGCGGCAGGCGAACACCAGTGCGTGGTGGTCTAATGGCCAAGGCGCGGACCTGATCCGCGCCGCAGCACACCATCCCAGGCATGCTGCGGCATGCCTTTTTTACGTCTTTATTGGTTACATGATGTATCAAATGAATTGCCGATTGTGGGATTTATGTTCGATTGGGGAACAACTATAGTGGTTCCATGCCGAACGGAAACGACGGCAGCAGCTAAGGAAACCCCACCATCACAACCTGGAGAACCATCATGAACTCGCACATCGTCATCGTGTACCACAGCGGCTACGGCCACACCGCCAGGATCGCCGAGGCAGTTGCCGAAGGCAGCGGCGCCACCTTGCTGGCCATCGACGCCGAAGGCCAGCTGCCTGAAGCGGGCTGGGACTTGCTGGCCAAGGCGCAAACCATCATCTTCGGCTCGCCCACCTACATGGGCAACGTGAGCTGGCAGTTCAAGCGCTTTGCCGACACCGCCTCGTCGGTGTGGTTCAAGCAGGGCTGGAAGGACAAGCTGGCGGCCGGCTTCACCAACTCGGCCTCGGTGGCGGGCGACAAGCAGACCACGCTGTACACCCTGTTCACCCTGGCGCAGCAGCACGGCATGCTGTGGGCCGGTACCGGCATGATGCCGAGCAACGCCAAGAGCGCGCACCGCGACGACGTCAACTACCTGTCCTCCTTTGCCGGCCTGGCCACCGCCACCCCGTCCGACGCCGCAGTGGACGAAATCCCCGCCGGCGACCTGAAGACCGCGCGCCTGTTCGGCGAACGCATCCGCCAAGTCACGGCACGCCTGGCCTGAGGAGACCATCATGACCTTCGCCATCAAACGCATCGCCGGTGCGCTGGCGGCCGCCTTCGCCGCCGCCACCCTTGCCGCGAGCTTCGCCGGCGCCGCCCAGGCTGCCGCACCGAAGGCGCCTGCCGCCAGCGCCGCCCCGATCAGCGCCGCCCCGATTGGCGCCGAAGCGCCGGACGCCAAGATCCGCCTGACCCGCGTCACGCCGGCATACTGGAAAGTGACCTTCGCCAACGCGCCGCTGAACATCGTCGGCCCGAAGGAAGTACGCGAACTGGTCCGGATCGTGGAAGCCATCGAAGCCGACCAGCAGGTGCAGGTGGTGGTGTTCGACAGCGCCATCCCCGGCAGTTTCATCGCCCACTACGACCTGCTTACCCCGCTGGAAGAATCGACCGGCATGGCGCCCGGCCCCACCGGCATGCACCCGGTGCCGGACCTCATGGTGCGCATCGCCCGCCTGCCGATCGTCACCATCTCGGCAATCCGCGGCCGCGCCACCGGCATCGGCAGCGAGCTGATACTGGCCACCGACATGCGCTTCGCCAGCCGCGAAAAAGCCGTGCTGTCGCAGTGGGAGGTGGGCGCCGGCCTGGTGGCGGGCGGCGGCCCGATGGCGCGCCTGCCGCGCCTGGTGGGACGCGGCCGCGCGCTGGAAATCCTGGTGGCTTCGGACGACATCAACGGCGACGTGGCCGAGCGCTACGGCTACGTGAACCGTTCGCTGCCGGATGCCGAGCTGGACGGTTTCGTCGACACCATGGCGCGCCGCATCGCCTCCTTCGAGCGCGCCGCCATCGTCGACACCAAGGCGCTGGTGAACCTGGCCAGCCTGCCGCCGGACGCCGAAATGCAGCCGGGCTGGGACGCCTTCATCGCCTCGGTCAAGCGTCCCGCCACCCAGCAGCGCCTGAAAGCGCTGGTGGAGCAGGGCTTGCAGCAACCCGGCGCCATCGAGGACAACCTCGGCCGCGCCACCGCCGCCTACCGCAAATAAGCCGCCAAGGGCCGCCGGCCCTGCCCGGCGCGTGTTACACCCGCTCCCGGGGCGCGGCTTGCCCCAGGCGCCCCGTCATGAAATCGACAAAGGCGCGCACCCGCAGCGACAGGTGGCGCGCGTGCGGGTACAGCAGGATGAAGGGGCGCGAGGTGCCGCCGAACTGCGGCAGCAGCTCCACCAGCGAGCCGTCCGCCAGGTCGCGCTCGACGATGTAGCGGTAGGTCTGCACCAGCCCCGCGCCCGCGCGCGCCAGGGTCACGATGCCCAGCACGTCTTCGGCGCAGGTGTAGCCGCCGCTGGTCATCATGTCGATCTGCTTGCCGTCCACCTTGAACTGCCACGGGATCTTGCGCCCGCTGCTGGGCAGGTCGAACTGGATGCACTCGTGCTGTTTCAGCTCGTCCAGCGACTTGGGCGCGCCAGCGCGTCTCAGGTAGGCCGGCGCCGCCACCAGCACCAGTTCCGCATCCTCCAGCTTGCGCGCGATCAGCGATGAATCGGCCGGGTCGCGTCCGCGCACCACCATGTCGTAGCTTTCGTCGGCGAAATCGATGTTGCGGTTGCTGATGTGGACCTGCACCGTCACCTCCGGATACAGCGCACGGAACTCGGGCAACATGGGCAGCAGCCGGTAGTGGCCGTAGGGCGTGGGCACGCTGATGCGCAGCGGGCCCGCCGGCGCCATCTGCGCGCCGGTGACTTCCCGCTCCGCCTCGAGCAGCCGGTCCAGCGCCTCGCGGCACTGCTCGTAGTAGCGCTGGCCGCCGTCCGTCAACCGGATCTGGCGCGTGGTGCGCACGAACAGGCGCACCCCCAGCCGCTCCTCCAGCCGCGCGATCGAGCGGCTCACCGCCGCCGGCGTCACGCCGCTCTGGTTGGCCGCCGCCGTGAAGCTGCCCAGTTCCGCCGCCTGGCAGAACAGCTCGATGGTGCCGAGCTGCATTTCGTCGAAGTTACGCTGCATAGATTACACCGTGTATTAAGTCATGTTCCATATTAGCCATTTATTGGCCCGGATGGAATAAGTAAAGTGTGTTCATGCCGCAAACAAACCCAGCGGTAACCCTCTCAAACCTGAACTGGAGCACACCATGAACAGCAACAAAACCGTCATCGTCACCGGCGCATCGAGCGGCATCGGCTTTGCCATCGCCAAGGCTTACCTGGCGCGCGGCCACAACGTGGTCGGCAACGCCCGCAGCGCCGACGGCCTGCAGACCGCCGCCGCCCAGCTGGGCAACCCCGCCAACTTCCTGCCGGTGGCCGGCGACATCGCACTGGCCTCCACCGCCGCCGCGCTGTTCGAGCAAGCCGTTGCCGCGTTCGGCAAGGTGGACATCCTGATCAACAACGCCGGCATCTTCCTGCCCAAGGCCGTGGGCGACTACACGGAAGAAGAAGTCAACACCATTGTCGGCACCAACCTGATGGGTTTCTTCTACCCGTCGCAGCAGGCCGCGCGCCACATGAGCGCCAACCAGGCCGGCCACATCGTCACCATCACCGCTGCCATCGCCGAGCAGCCCAACGCCAAGGTCAACGCGCTGCTGCCCATCCTGATCAAGGGCGGCCTGAACCACGCCACGCGCGGCCTGGCGATTGAACTGGCCGGCTCCAATGTGCAAGTCAACGCGGTGGCGCCCGGCATTATCCGCACCCCGATGCACGGCACCGACGAAGGCACCCAGCACTTCCTGAAAGGCCTGTCGCCCGCCAACCGCGTCGGCGAGACCGACGACATCGTCAACGCCGTGCTGTACCTGACCGACTCGTCTTTCGTCAGCGGCACCGTGGCCGTGGTCGACGGCGGCGCAGCGGCCGGCACCTGGTAAGCACCCCCACCGCCCATCACTTCACCCCAAGGAGAATCACCATGCCGTACGTAAATATCCGCATCACCAAGGAAGGCGCCACCGCTGCGCAGAAGCTGGAACTGATCGAAGGCGCAACCGACCTGCTGCAGCGCGTGCTGAACAAGAACCCGGCCACCACCTTCGTCATCATCGACGAAGTGGAGATGGACAGCTGGGGCGTGAACCGCGAGAACGTGGTCACCATGCGCGCGCGCGAAGCGGCAGCCCGCGCGGCGGCCAAGCTGGGAGACAAGTCATGAAACTGGTCTTCGCCGGCGACCCGATGTGCTCGTGGTGCTACGGCTTTGGCAAAGAGCTGACCGCGCTGACGCAGCGCCACCCGGAGCTGGAACTGCAGATCCTGGTGGGCGGCGTGCGGGCCGGCGCCACCGACCTGCTGGACGACACCGGCAAGCAATTCCGCCTGGGCCACTGGGCCCGGGTCGAGGACAGCAGCGGCCTGCCGTTCAACCGCGCCGCGTTCCTGGCGCGCGAGAACTTCGTCTACGACACCGAGCCGATTTGCCGCGCTGTGGTGGCGGTGCGGCGCGTGGCGCCGCAGGCCGACCAGCTGGCCGTGTTCCGCGCCCTGCAGCATGCGTTCTATGTCGACGGCCTGGACACGACCGACGGCGCGGTGCTGGCCGAGGTGGCGTCGGCGGCGCTGGCCAAGGCCGGCCACGCGGTGCCGGCCGCCGCCCTGCATGCGGAGTGGAATAGCGCGGCGGCCATCGCCGTGACGGCGGCCGAGTTCTCGCATGTGCGTTCGCTGGGCATCCGCAGCTTCCCCGCGCTGCTGCTGGACACCGGCGACGGTTTGTACGAGATCAGCCCCGGCTATGCCCATGCCGACAAGCTGGAGCAGCAATTGCAGGCAACCTTGCAGCACGTCGCTGCCGCCGCATAGCGCTGCGGCACGGGGAGGGCGCCAGCCGGCGTGTTCCCCTTTTTGAAAGGAGCATGAGATGAACCAGCCACCCACGCGGCCCGCAGCGGCCGACATCGCCGGGATCGCCGCCGTGGCCGAAGGCTATCTGCGCGGCGTATATGAAGGGGACAGCGCCGCCCTGGCGGCGCTGTTCGCGCCCGAGGCCCAGGTCTACGGCGACATCGACGGCCAGCCCTACTTCAAGACCATCGCCGCCTACCTGGCAGGCGTGGCCAGCCGCGCCAGTCCACAGTCGCTGGGCGAGCCGTACCGCATGCGGGTGCTGTCGGTGGACAGCATGGGCAGCATCGCCACTGTGCGGCTGCATTCGCCCATGCTGGGATTCAATTACCACCTATACCTGACCTTGCGCCTGGCCGACGGCGCGTGGCGCATCGTCAACAAGACCTTCGCCCACCTCACTTTTTGAGGATCTTGGCCACCGGCGCCGGGCGCAGGCGGAACGCGTCCGGCATGCCGGAGCCGAGCAGGGGCCGCAGGTACAGGCGGAAGGCGTCCGTCACGCCGGTGCCGCTGGCGGTGATGAATTCGTCCTCCATGGTGCGCGTCTTGCCCGCCACGTCGGCCAGCGGCAGCAGCACGTAGTCGGCCGAATAGTAGCCGGTGCGCTTGATAGCCACCGAGCCGCAGCGATCGCCCCACATGGCGAACTGCACCGCCTTCTCGCCCACTTCGCGCGCCTCGCGCTGGTCCACGTCCGACACGCAGCCGATGAAGGAGCGCTGCAGATAGCCGAAGGTGTCGCCGCGCACGCGCTTGATGCCCAGCCTGGCCTTGATCTGGTCGCACAGCAGGTCGGCCAGCGCGCCGGTGCCCGACAGCTGCACATTGCCGTGCGCGTCGCGCTCCACCTCCTTGGCCAGCAGGGTGGCGATGGCTTCGCCGGACGCGTCGTGGATGCCTTCGGACACCGCGATCACGCAGCGGCCGTACTGCGCGTAAGTGGCTTGCACGTCCGCCAGGAACTGCTCCAGCGAGAACACGCGCTCGGGCAGGTAGATCAGGTGCGGGCCGTCGTCGGGGAACTTCTTGCCCAGCGCGGAGGCGGCCGTCAGGAAGCCGGCATGGCGCCCCATCACCACGCCCACGTAGACCCCGGGCAGCGCGGCGTTGTCCAGGTTGGCGCCGGCGAACGCTTGCGCCACGAAGCGCGCCGCCGAAGGGAAGCCGGGCGTGTGGTCGCTGCCCACCAGGTCATTGTCGATGGTCTTGGGGATGTGGATGCAGCGCAGCGGGTAGCCGGCCGCCCTGGCGCGCTCGCTGACGATGCGCACCGTGTCGGACGAGTCATTGCCGCCGATGTAGAAGAAGTGCTCGATCTCGTGCGCGCGCAGCACTTCGAAGATCTGCTCGCAGTAGGCCGCGTCCGGCTTGTCGCGGGTGGAGCCGAGCGCGGAGGAGGGCGTGGCGGCCACCATCTCCAGGTTGTGGCTGGTTTCCTGGGTCAGGTCGACGAAGTCCTCGTTGACGATGCCGCGCACGCCGTGCAGCGCACCGTACACCCGCGTCACATGCTGGAAGCGGCGCGCCTCCAGCACCACGCCCACCAGCGACTGGTTGATGACGGCGGTGGGACCGCCTCCCTGTGCGACCAGAATTTTTCCCGACGGCATGCGTATCTCCTCGTGAGTGGACTGCCGCCAGCTTACTCCGTTTTTACTCGGCTTTGGCGGCCCCGCCGATTTGCCGGGCCAGGAATTTCTCCACCCGGCTCCAGAAGTCGATCTTGGTCTGGGGAATGTCCCAGCTGTGCTCCTTGTTCTCGTACTCCATCAGCTCGGCTTGCGGATTATGGGCCTTGAGCGCTTTGTAGAGGCTGCGGCCGTGGCTGAGTGGAACGTGTCTGTCGGTGCTGCCGTAAGCCATCAGCAGGGGCTGGCGGATGCGCGATGCCTGCTGCAGTGGCGAGGTGGCTGCCAGCTGCGCTGCATCTTGCTTCAAGTCGCCCACCAGCGCCGGCATGCCGGGGCCGCGCCAGTCCACAGGCAGGTAGTACGGTTCAAACCGATCTTCCTGTTGCATCAGCGCGATGTCGGTCACGCCGGCCCAGTTGACGCCGCATTTGAACAACTGTGGATCTTTCAACAGGCCCATCAAGGCGGAGTAGCCGCCGTAGCCGGCACCGGCGATGCAGATACGCTGCGGGTCAGCGATGCCCTGCTCGATGGCCCAGCGCGCCGCGTCCGCCACGTCGTCCTGCATCGACAGGCCCCACTGCTTGAGGCCGGCGCGGAAGTGCCTGTTGCCATAGCCGGTGCTGCCCCTGAATTCGGGCTCCAGCACGGCGTAGCCCCGCGAGGCGAGGAATTGCGCTTGCTCGTCCCATTGCAGCTCGCCGCCCCGTTGCCAGGGACCGCCATGCACGAGCACCACCATCGGCAGGCTTTTTTTCCTGCCACTGGGCAGTGTCAGCCAGGCCGGCAGCGGCAAGCCGTCGCGCGCCTTGAGCCATTTCAAGTCCTTCTGCCCCATGTCGTCGGGCCGGATGGCCGGCCGGGTGGCGGCAATGGTGGTGAGCTTCCCGGTGTCGCGGCGATACACCATGTAGACCATCGGTTGCTGGTCCGAGTAGCTGCGCACCAGCAGCCACGGCGATTGCGGGCGCAGCGGCGGCGTCACCAGGTTGATCAGGCCTGGCGCCAGCGTATCGATGTGCTTTTGCACCGCCTTCATGTCCTCGTCCAGCCAGGCCATGGTGCGCCCGTCGGCCAGCACTTCGTAGCCGAGCAATTTTCCGTTGCTCAGCACGGGTACTCCGCTGAAATCGAAGGCCGGCAGTGCGACCAGCGCATCACGTTCCAATTCACCGGTAGCCGGGTCCATGCGGCGCAAGGCCAGCTTGTCGCCTCCGGCACGCGTGCTGACCAGCAGTTTGCCATCGGGGCTAAATGCGACCGGGTCGAAACTGCTGGCTGATTCCCCAGCGGCGTCGAAGCTGGCCAGCACGCGCCAGCTGTCGCTGTCGGGCTGCAGATAGTAGTAGGTGCTCTTGCCGTTCATAACCGAGAGCGTCAGACGCGGCCGGCCTTGCGCATCGAGCAGCAATCCATGCATCGGTGCCGGCAAGGACACAACGCTGGTGTTTCTGCTCAAGGTGTCGATCTGGAGCAGCTCAAAACTGACGGAGGTGCCCTTGTTGTCCCATTGGGCCCGTGCGGCATGGACCGTGTTGTTGTCCCGCCCGGGCGGCTGATCCAGAAAGTAGGTGTTGTAGGGCAGTATCTCGCCCGGGGCGCTGCCATGAACTTCGCTGGATTGGCCGTCGCGGGAAACCAGCTGCCGCTCGCCGCTGCCGTCCCGGTTGACGGCGAACAGCCCCGGCGCGTAGTACCGGTTGCCAATGGCGGTCGACTTGTCGCCCAGGTTGTAGACCAGGCGCTCGTCGCTGATCCACATGAACTGGTTCACGTCGGCTTCGTCGTACTGCGCCAGTACTTGCAGCTTGCCGGTGTCCAGTTCCATCACCGACAGGCCGTCGCGCGTACGGTAGCCGCCGGTGCGCAGCGCCAGATAGCGCCCGGAGGGCGAAAGCTTGGCGCCGCTGACCGGGGCCTTTTCAAAGAACCTGCGGACCGGCACCTCGGCCTCCGCTGGCGCCGTCAACATCAGCGCGAACAGCAGCGCAGCGACGCCTTGCAGACCGCCTTGCAACACTTTCAATCCCATAGCCGCTCTCCCCTTTAATGATGAGAGAGCGTAGCTTGCCGCCGTTGAGTGCGGCGCGCGCTTCCACTGCGTGTGCGCAGGCCCTAGCGCGCTGCGTTCGGGCCGATGTGGCGGTCCAGGAATTTCTCCACCCGGCCCCAGAAGTCGACGCGGGTCTTGGGCAGCGTCCAGCCGTGGCCCTCGTCGCCGTAGATGACCAGCTCGCTGTCCGGGCTGCCGGGCTTGAGCGCGTCGTACAGCAGCTTGGTCTGCGCCACCGGCACGCGCTGGTCCGCGCCGCCGTGCGCCAGCAGCACCGGACGGTGGATGGCGGCCGCCTGCTGCAGCGGGGAGGTGGCCTTGAAGCGCGCCGCGTCCTTGACCGGGTCGCCCAGCAGGACCGGCAAGCCGAACTGGCGGTAGGTGTCGCCCATGTCGGACACGAAGCGGTTGTTCTGGCTGGCCAGCATGGTCAGGTCCGACACGCCCGCCCAGCTGATGCCGCACTGGTACAGCTGCGGATCTTTGACCAGGCCCATCAGCGTGGCGTAGCCGCCGTAGCTGGCGCCCGCGATGCAGATGCGCTTGGGATCGGCTATTCCTTGCGCCACCGCCCAGCGGGTGGCATCGGCCACGTCGTCCTGCATGGCCAGGCCCCATTGCTTCCAGCCCGAGTGGGCGTGGCGCGCGCCAAAGCCGGTGCTGCCGCGGAACTCCGGCTGCAGCACCGCGTAGCCGCGCGAGGCCAGGAACTGCGCTTGCGCTTCCCACTGCCATTCGTTGCCGCGCACATACGGGCCGCCGTGCACCAGCACCACCATGGGCAGCATTTTCTTCGCCTGCTTCTCGCTGCCCTTTGGCAGCGTCAGCCAGGTCGGGATCACCAGGCCGTCGCGCGCCGTCACGCGGTGCAGGTCCTGCTGGGCCATCGCTGCCGGGTCGACTGCCGGTTGGGCGGCGCCGATCTTGCTGAGCGCCTTGGTCTCGGTGTTGTACACCAGGTATAGCGCCGGCTGCTTGTCGGAAAACGCCTCCACCAGCATCCATGGCGATTGCGGCCGCCGCGGCGGGCGCACGATGTTGGCGGTGTCCGGCAGCAGCGCATCGACGGCCTGCTGGACTGCCGCCATGGCAGGATCGAGCCAGGTGGTGCCGCGCGCGTCGCTCAGCAGTTCCACGCCCACCATGCGGCCCTGGCTGTACACCAGTGCGCCGGAAAAGTCGTAGTCGGCCAGCTCAAGCAGCGCATCCTTGTCCATGCCGGACCTGGCCAGGTCGTAGGTGTACAGGCCGCGCTTGTCCTTGCCGTGCTGCGCGCTGACGTACAGCTTGCTGTTCGCGCCGAAACCGAGCGGCGTGAAGACGCCGGTCGTGAGGCCATAGCTCGCGAAGCTGGCCAGCTTGCGCCAGCTGTTTTGCGCCGGGTCCAGGTACATTACCGAGGTCTTGTCCTGTTCTTCGGTCAGCACCAGGCGCGGCGCGCCGTTCTGGTCGAGCAGCCAGCTCTGCACCTCGCCGGGCCGCGTCAGCGTTTCGACTGCGCCGTTGACGGTGTTCATGCGCAGCAGGTCGTAGCTCTTCACCTCGTTGCGCACCTCGTTGAAATTGGCGCGCTGCACGTAGATGGAATCGGAGTCCTGCGCGCCCACCTGGGACAGCAGGTAGACGTTGAACGGCAGCACCCGCGTGCGGATGCTGGTTTGCGTGCTGTCGCGCGCGTACGTGGCGCGTTCCACCAGCTGGCGCATGTCGCTGCCGTCGCGGTTGGCGGCATACATGCCCGGCGCGTAGCGCACGGCGCCGGGCGCTTCGGCAAGGTCCACCGTATCGAACACCAGGCGCTGGTTGTTTACCCACTGGAACTTGCCGATGTCGGCGTCGCTAAAGCGCGCCACGCCGCTGACTTTGCGGGTGTCCAGCTCCACCACGGCCAGGCCGTCGCGTTCCTTGCCGTTGTTGACCTTGAAGGCCACGTAGCGCCCGTCCGGCGACAATTCCGCGTCGCTGAAGCTGGGGTGGTTGAAAAAGCTTTCGATGGCGGGCGGCGCGGCGGCGGCCGGACCGGGCAGGGCTGCCAGGGCGGCCGGCAGTGCGGTGCGCAGGGCCAGGTGCAAATGGGCGATACGCATCATTGCGCTCCTTTCGCAGGGCCGATGTTTTTATCCAGGAAGCGTTCCACGCGGGTCCAGAAATCGATCTGGGTCTTGGTCAGTTTCCAGCCATGCCCCTCGTCCGGGTACAGCACCCATTCAGGCGCCTGGCCTGCGGCCTGCAGCGCGTCGCGCATCTGCGTGCCGTGCTCCTGGGGCACGCGGCGGTCGGCGCCGCCGTACGCCATCAGCAGCGGACGCTGGATGCGCGCGGCCTGCTGCAGCGGCGAGGTGGCCTTCAGCTGGGCGGCGTCCTTGTCCTGATCGCCCACCAGCAGCGGCATGGCGTACTGCTTCCAGTCGTCGCTCAGGTCGGGGCGGATATGCCACTTGCCCTTGGCGCTGTACATCAGCGCGATATCGGTCACGCCCACCCAGTTGATGCCGCACTGGTACAGGTCGCCGTCGTTGACCAGGCCCATCAGCGCAGCGTAGCCGCCGTAACTGGCGCCGGCGATGCAGATGCGCTTGCCGTCGGCGATGCCTTGCGCGGTCGCCCACTTGGCCGCGTCGGCCACGTCGTCCTGCATCTTCAGGCCCCACTGCTTCCAGCCGGCGCGGAAGTGCGCGTCGCCCAGGCCGGTGCTGCCGCGGAAATCCGGTTCCAGCACGGCGTAGCCGCGCGTGGCCAGGAACTGGGTGTGCGGATTCCAGCCCCAGCTGCTGCCGCGCGAGTACGGGCCGCCATGCACCAGCACCACCAGCGGCAAATGCTTGCTGCGGCCGGGCGGCAGCGTCAGCAGGGCGGGGATCTGCAGCCCGTCGCGCGCAGCGTAGCGCACCACGGCCTGCTTGCCCATGGCGCCCGCATCGATCTTCGGATAGCTGCTGCCCACGCGGTCCAGCTTGTTCTTTTCGCGGTCGTACAGGTAGTAGCTGGACGGCTGGCTGTCCGAGTAAGCCGTCACCAGCACCATCGGGGTTTCCGGGCGGCGCGGCAAGGTCACCAGGTTGGTGGTGTGCGGCATCAGGGCGTCGATCCGCGCCTGCATCGCCTTCATGGCCGGATCGAGCCACACCGTGTCGACGGCGTCGGCCGAGTAGCGCACGCCGAGCAGCTTGTCCTTGTCCATGATCAGGCTGCCTGCGAAGTCATAATCGGCCACCGTCACCAGCGGCTTGGCGGCCAGCTTGCCGCTGGCGATATCGTAGCTGTATAGCGACGTCTTATCCTGCCCGGCGCGCGCGCTGACATACAGGGTGCCGTCCGGTCCCAGTCCCACCGGCGTGAAGCTGTTCAGCTCGGCATAGGCGGGGAACGCGGTCAGCTGGCGCCATTTTTCCGTGGCCGGGTCCAGGTAGTGGATGGCCGCCTGGTCGCGGTCGAGCGTCAGGGCCACCCGCGCGTTGCCCTTGAAATCGAGCAGCCAGGCGCGCGTCGGGCCGGGACGGCTGACCTGGCTGGCCTTGCCGGTGAGCGTGTTCAGGCGCAGCAGGTCGACATAGTCGATGCCGCCGGCGCTGTATTGCGGACTGAGGACGTAGACGAACTCGCTGTCCTGCGGCCCCCGCTGCTGCAGCAGGACGACGTTGGACGGCACCAGCTTGGCCGCCGGGGACGGGTGGTCGTAGGCGATGTTGCGGTTGACCAGCTGCTTGTAGCCGCTGCCGTCGCGGTTGACGGCGTACAGGCCGGGGCCGGACTTTTCGTCGCCCGGCGCCAGCGTGCGGTCGGTCGAATCGAAGGCGATACGCTCATCGTTGACCCAGGTGATGCTGCTGATGTCGGCATTGCTGAACTGCGCCACCACCTTGGCGCTGTTGTCCTTCAGGTCCAGCACGGCCAGGCGGTCGCGCTGGCCCTTGCCGCCCAGGCGCGCGGCCAGGTAGCGGCCGCTGGGCGACAGGGTCGGGCTGCTGAACTCGGGCGTGCTGAAGAAGTCCTCAACCGGCGGCAGGGCGGCCGCCGTGGCGGACGGCGCGGCGGCGCAGGCGAACGGGGCGCCCAGCGCCGCCAGCGACAGCGCGGCGGCCAGGATGGTGCGTTGGAACAAACGCTGCATGGTTATCCTTCCGATTGTAAAATTATCAATATAACAAAGCTTGGATCACGGCTGGGGGCCGATGTGCTGGCCCAGGAACTTCTCCACCCGGGTCCAGAAGTCGATGCGGGTCCGGGTCAGCGACCAGCCGTGGCCTTCACCCGGGTAGACCACCAGTTCGGCCGCCGGGTTGTGGGCCTGCACGGCCGCGTGGAAGCTGCGCCCGTGCGGCAGCGGCACGCGGCGGTCCTCGCTGCCGTACGCCATCAGCAGCGGCTGCCGGATGCGCGCGGCGCGGTGGACCGGCGAGGTGTCGCGCAATTGCTGCGCGTCCTGCACCGGATCGCCCACCAGCTGCGGCATGCCGTACTGGCGCCAGCCCTCGTCGGTATCGGAGATCGCGCTCCAGTGGTCCTTGTACAGCAGCGCCAGGTCGGTCACGCCCAGCCACTGCACGCCGCATTTGAACAGCTCCGGGTTGTTCGCCAGGCCCATCAGGGTGGCGTAGCCGCCGTAGCTGGCGCCGGCGATGCAGATGCGCTGCGGGTCGGCGTGGCCCTGCGCGATGGCCCATGTGGCGGCGTCGGCGATGTCGTCCTGCATGGCCAGGCCCCATTGCTTCCAGCCGGCGCGGAAATGGCGCGAGCCGAAGCCGGTGCTGCCGCGGAACTCGGGCTCCAGCACCGCGTAGCCGCGCGAGGCCAGGAACTGTGCCTGCTCGTCCCAGCCCCACTCGTTGCCGCGCACGAAAGGCCCGCCGTGCACCAGCACCACCAGCGGCAGCTGCTTGCCGCCGCCGGCCGGCAGCGTCAGCCAGGCCGGGATGGCCAGGCCGTCGCGCGCCTTGATCTGCACCAGGTCCTGCTGGCCCATGGCGGCCGGGTCGATGCGGCCGTACGCCGCGCCCAACCTGCCCAGCTCCTGCGTGTCGGCGTTGTACACGTAGTAGATCTTGGGCTGGCGGTCCGAATACGAGGTCACCAGCATCCACGGCGTTTGCGGCCGCAGCGCCGGGCGCACCAGGTTCACCAGGCCCGGCAGCTTGGCGTCCACGTCCGCCTGCACCGCCTTCATGCGCGCGTCCAGCCAGACTGTGCTGCGCGCATCCGACAACAGCTCCAGGCCGACGATCTTGCCGCCGCTGTAGATCATCCTGCCCTGGTAGTCATAGTCGGCCAGCGACACCAGCGGCTCGGCGGCGAGCTGCTGCTTTGCCGCGTCGTACAGGTACAGCGCCTCCTTGTCCTTGCCGGCGCGGCTGCTCACGTACAGCTTGCCGTCCGAGGCCAGGCCGACCGGCCAGAAGTTGCCGGGCGAGTCGCCGTAGGACGGGAAGCTGGCCAGCTGGCGCCAGGCCTTGCCGGCCGGGTCCATGAAATGCACGGTGGCGGTGCCGTCCTGGTCCGACATGGCCACACGCGGTTCGCCCTGCGCGTCGAGCAGCCAGCTCAGCACCTTGGCCGGGCGCGGTAGCACGTCGGCCTTGCCGGTGACGGTGTTCAGGCGCAGCAGGTCGTAGTTGTCCAGATCCCAGGTCAGTTCGTTCCAGTTGGCGCGGCGCACATAGATCGAGTCGCTGTCCTGCGCGCCCTGCTGGCCCAGCAGGTAAGTGTTGTAGGGCAGCGCGCGCTGCTTGACCATGCTGCCGGTTTCGCTGGCCGGGGTGAAGCTGGGGTCCACCAGCATGCGGTAGCCGCTGCCGTCCACGTTGGCGGCGAACATGCCGGGGGCGCTGCTGCGGTCGCCGGCCGGCACGCTGGCGTCGCGCGTGTCGAAGACCAGGCGCTGCGGATTGACCCACTCGAAGTCATCGATGTCGACATTGTCGAAGCGCGCCACGCCCTTCACGCTGCGGGTGGCCAGTTCCAGCGCGTACAGGGCGGCGCGGCCGCCTTCGCGGCTGCCGGTGAAGGCCACATATTTGCCGTCGGGCGACAGCTTGGGCCGGCTGAAGCTGGGGCTTTCGAAGAAATGCCCGGCGGGCGGCGGTGTCGCGGCCGAGGCGGCCAGGGCCGGCGCGGCAAGCGCCGCGCACAGGATCAGGCGCGCGGACTGGAGGGGATGGCTGCGCATGGCTTACTCCTTGGCTGGTGCTGCCTGGCGGGGGCCGATGTGGCGGCCCAGAAATTGTTCGACCCGGGTCCAGAAGTCGACCCGGGTGGCCGGCTTGCTCCAGCCGTGCTCCTCGTCTTCGTACTCGATCCATTCCACTTGCTGGTTGCCGGCCGCGCGCAGCGCCTTGCGCAGCCGTTCGCCGTGCACCGGCAGCACGCGCCGGTCGTCGTCGCCGTAGGCCAGCAGCAGCGGCTGGGTGATGCGCGCGGCCTGCTGCAGCGGCGAGGTGGCCTTGAACTGCTCGGCGTGCGTGACCGGGTCGCCGAGCAGCGTGGGCATGCCGTATTGCTGGAAGTCCTTGGACAAGTTGGCATTGAAGCGCCAGTGGCCGTCGTACAGCAGCTGGATGTCGGTGACGGCGGCCCAGGCTATGCCGCACTTGAACAGCTGCGGATCGTTTACCAGGCCCATCAGCGCGGCATAGCCGCCATAGCTGCCGCCGGCGATGCAGATGCGCTTGCCGTCCGCGATGCCTTGCCCGACAGCCCAGCTGGCGCCATCGGCGATGTCGTCCTGCATCTTCAGTCCCCATTGCTGCCATCCGGCGCGGTAGTGGGCGTAGCCGTTGCCCGTGCTGCCGCGATATTCAGGCTCCAGCACGGCATAGCCGCGCGAGGCCAGGAACTGGGTCTCGGCGTTCCAGCCCCACAGCGTGCCGCGCACTGCCGGCCCGCCATGCACCAGCACCACCAGCGGCAGCTGCGCGGCCTGCCCGGCAGGCAAGGTCAGCAGGGCGGGAATGTCCAGGCCGTCGCGCGCCTTGTAGCGCACCATGCGCTGCGTGCCCATCTGCTGCGGCGCCATGGCGGGACGGCTCTCGGCCACGCGCACCAGTGCCCCGGTGCCGGTGTTGAACACCGAGTAGACGGCCGGCTGGCGGTCCGAGAACGATTGCACCAGCACCCAGGCGGTGGCGGCGCGGGCCGGCAGTTCCACCAGGTTGCGGGTGTCGGGCAGCAGGCTGTCGATGGCCTTCTGCATCGCGCTCAAGGCCGCGTCGTCCCACCACATGCCCTGGTCGTCGCCCGCGTAGCGCAGGCCGCGCACCCCGTTCTTGCCAACGATGAACTCGCCTTCGAAATCGCGGCCCGGCAACGCGAGCCAGCGCTTGTCAAGTAGTTGCCGCGCGTCCGGATCGAACACATACACGCCGCTTTTGTCGTTGTCCCGGTTGGCGCGGGCCAGCAGCTTGCCGTTGGGCAGGAAGACCAGCGGGTCGAAGCTGTCTTCACTGCCGGTAAATGTCTTGAAGCTGGCCACCACTTCCCATTTGCCGGTGGCCGGTTGACGGTAATAGATACCGGTGTCGCCCTGGGTGCCCGCCACGCCCAGGCGCGGCTCGCCCTGCGCGTCGAGCAGGTAGCGCGCCACGCCGGGTGGCGAGTCGATCTCCTGCCGGTCGCCGGTGACGGTGTCGAGCTTGAGCAGCCGGGCACTGTAGCCATAGCCTGCGCCGGCGTGGCGCACGTCGGCGACATAGACCCAGTCCGAGTCCTGCGCGCCGGCGTCGTCGAGCATGAAGGTATGCCATGGCAACAGGCGGGTGGCGGTTTCGGACCGGACCGCCCGGCTGGTGCGGGCCGCCAGTTGCCGGTAGCCGCTGCCGTCGCGGTTGACCGCGAACAGGCCTGGCGCGTAGCGTTCCGAGTAGCGTTCGGCATAGCGGTTGCCCGCAGTAAACAGGAGGCGCTCGTCGTTGACCCAGCGGAACTCGCCCACGTCGGCGTCGGCGAAGCGCGCCGCCACCGTGCGGCTGTTGTCGCGCAAATCGATCACGCTGACTTGCTGGCGCTTCGGTCCGGCTTCCCGGATCGCCAGGAAGTGCCCCCCGGGGGACAGGGCCGCCGCGCTGACGGCCGGCGGCTGGAAGAAGCTGGCGGCGGGGAGGGGGCGGTCTGCCGCCAGGGCGGCCGGAGCTGCCGTGACTGCCGAGCTTGCCAAGCCGGGCGCGGCGGCGAAGATGCAGGCCGCAGCGGCGCACATGGGCTGGAAGGTAGGCATACGGTCGGGCTAGTGCGGTTGCAAATTAGATAATTTCCACACAATAACATTTCCCGCCGCGTTTGCCTAGTTTTGCTCCGGTGAACGGATATGGGCCAGCAGCGCCTGGGTGTCGCGCCCGGGCGGCGCCGTCAGCAGGCTGACCACGGCCATCGCCAGCATGCCGGCCGGCACGCCGAAGATGCCGGCCGACACCGGCGCGATGTGGAACCACTGGCCGGCCGCGCTGCCGCCCAGGATGGGATTGGCGTGCAGCATGTAGTACAGGCACACGCCGAAGCCCGCCACCATGCCGGCCACCGCGCCCTGGCGGTTGGCGCGCGGCCAGAACACGCCCAGCACCAGCGCCGGGAACATGGTCGAGCCGGCCAGCGAGAACGCCGCGCTCACCAGCGACAGGATGTCGGCCGGCTTGGTGGAGGCGGCGTAGGCGGCGATGAAGGCCACCGCCAGCAGCAGCAGCTTGGAGATGGTGACCCGCTTCTGGGTCGAGGCGCTGGGATCGACGATGCGGTAATAGATGTCGTGCGACAGCGCGTTGGAAATGGCCAGCAGCAGTCCGTCCGCCGTGGACAGCGCGGCGGCCAGGCCGCCGGCCGCCACCAGGCCCGATATCACGTAGGGCAGGCCGGCGATTTCGGGCGTGGCCAGCACCAGCACGTCGCCGTCGATGGCGATCTCGGCCAGCTGCACGATGCCGTCGCGGTTCACGTCGGCGATGCTGATCAGCGGATGCAGCTTGTCCACGTTGGCCCAGTAGGACACCCAGGTGGGCAGCTTGGCAAAGTCGCTGCCGACCATGGCGGTGTAGACGTCGAACTTCACCAGCACCGCCAGCGCCGGGATGGTCAGGTAGATCAGCAGGATGAAGAACAGGGTCCAGAACACCGACACTCGGGTTTCGTGCACCGACGGCGTGGTGTAGGAGCGCATCAGGATGTGCGGCAGGGCGGCCGTGCCCACCATCAGGCAGAACACCAGCGCCAGGAAGTTGTTGCGCTTGGTGTCCGACTGGGCCCGGTCCTGCGCCGGGAAGGGCTCGGCGTGCGGCGTGGGCGGCGCCGCGCGGCGCAGGTTGTAGGCGCGCGCGGCGTCCCAGGCGGCGGCCGCTTCCTCGACGGTTTTCGGATAGTTGATCAGGGCCTTTTCCGCCGCGCGGATGTCCAGCAGCGTGGCGTTGCGCTGCTTGACCGCGTCCAGCCGGCGCTGCGCTTCCACCCGGCCGGCGTCCCAGCTGGCCGGCAGGCCGTCGAGCTTCTGGCCGTAGTCGTTGGCGCGCTGCAGGAAGATGGCGCGCACCTCCTGTTCCCTGGGATCGTGCGCCAGGCTGGCCTCGCGCGCGCCCAGCGTGGGCAGCAGCTTGCCGTAAGCCACTTGCGGGATCGGGTTGCCGCTGTGCTTGGCCGAC
Source organism: Massilia sp. NBRC 108631 (assembly GCF_059704565.1). Classification (NCBI taxonomy): domain Bacteria; kingdom Pseudomonadati; phylum Pseudomonadota; class Betaproteobacteria; order Burkholderiales; family Oxalobacteraceae; genus Massilia; species Massilia sp. NBRC 108631. Next base: position 32,551 of record NZ_BAAKJE010000047.1, on the reverse strand, counting down.
AGCCACATGGCCGGCAGCAGAAAGGCCACCAGGATGATGATGTATTGCGCCACCTGGGTCCAGGTGATGGCGCGCATGCCGCCCAGGAAGGAGCACACCAGGATGGAGGCCAGGCCGAGGAAAATGCCGACCGAGAAGTCCACCCCGGTGAAGCGCGAGGCGATCAGGCCCACCGCGTAGATCTGCGCCACCACGTAGATGAAGGAGACGACGATGGTGGCCGCCACCGCCATGATGCGCACATAGCGCCCGTGGTGCGGGCCGCCGTAGCGCGCGGCCAGGAAGTCGGGGATGGTGTACTGGCTGAACTTGCGCAGGTAGGGCGCGATCAGCAGCGCCACCAGGCAGTAGCCGCCGGTCCAGCCCATCACGTAGGCCAGACCGTCGAAGCCGTGCAGGTACAGGGTGCCGGCCAGGGAAATGAAGCTGGCCGCCGAGATCCAGTCGGCGGCGGTGGCCATGCCGTTGAACATGGCCGGCACGCGCCGACCGGCCACGTAGTATTCGGCCACGTTGGAGGTGCGGCTGACCAGGCCGATGGCCGCGTACAGCGTGATGGTGGCCAGCATGAACAGATAGCCTATCCACACGCGCGGCATGCCCTCGTTCTCCAGCACCGCCAGCGCCACCAGGAAGCAGGCGAAGCCGGCCGAGAAGGTCAGGTAGTAGCGCGACAGGCGCCTGAAGTAACCGGGCTTGGCGCTCATGCGTGCTCTCCGGCCGGCGGCGCGGCCGGCGGCGCGGCGGCGTGGAACTGGCGGTCCAGCCGGCGCATGCGCCAGGCGTAGAGACCGATGATGGCCAGGTAGACCAGCGAAGCGCCCTGCGCCGCCAGGTAGAACGACAGCGGCCAGCCGAACAGCATCAGCCCGGTCAGCTCGCGCGCGAAAAACACCACGCCAAAGCTGGTGGCCAGCCACAGCAGCAGCAGGGCAGTGGTGACGCGGCGCGTCTTGCGCCAGTGCAGGGCGCGCCGCGCGCGCAGCGCGCCGGGATCGGCGCCGGCCGGGGCGGGCGGCGCGGCGTGGTCTGCGGGCTTAACCATAGTAAGGCTCTTCTGGATCGGGTTCGCCGTCGGCCGCGCGCAGCGGGAAGCTCAGGCGGAACAGGCTGCCGGGCAGCTTGGCGTTGTTGCTGCGCGGGTTGCTGAAAATGTCGATGTCGGCGCCGTGCTGGTGCGCGATCTCGCGCACGATGGCCAGCCCCAGTCCGCTGCCCTCGGCGCTGCTGCCGAGGATGCGGTAGAAGCGTTCGAAAACATGGGGGCGCTCGGCGGGCGGAATGCCGGGCCCGGTGTCTTCCACTTCCACCACGCCCTCGCGCTCGGAGCGCCGCACCCGCACCGTGACGGCGCCGCCGGCCGGGGTGTAGCGCAGCGCGTTGTCGATCAGGTTGGACAGCGCCTCGCGCAGCATGGTGGGATTGCCCTCGATCGGCACGTCGCCGTCGGCCGGCGCCTCGAAGCCGAGGTCGATGCGGTAGTTGAAGGAGGCCGGCACCCAGTCGCGCACGGCGCTGCGCGCCAGCTCGGCCAGGTCCACCGGCAGCAGCGCGGCGCCGGCCTGCGGCTGGTTTTCCGCGCGCGCCAGGGCCAGCAGCTGGTTTACCAGCCGGGTGGCCGATTCCGAACTTTTCGCCAGCTGCTCCAGCGAGCGGTGGATCTCGTCCTGGTCGGTCTGGCGCAGCGCCAGCTCGGACTGCATGCGCATGCCGGCCAGCGGCGTCTTCATCTGGTGGGCGGCGTCGGCGATGAAGCGTTTCTGCATCTCGATCGACAGCGACAGCCGGCTCAGCATCTCGTTGAGCGAGCGCACCAGCGGCGTGATCTCCTCCGGCACCTGGCGCGAATCGATGGGGCTGAGGTCGTCCGAACTGCGCGCGCGGATGCGCTCCTGCAACTGCGCCAGCGGCGACAGGCCGCGCGCCAGCGCGAACCACACCAGGGCCAGCACGATGGGCAGCACGATGAACTGCGGCAGGATCACGCCCTTGATGATTTCATTGGCCAGCTTGGCGCGCTTTTCCAGCGTCTCGGCCACCTGCACCAGTGCCAGCCGCGATTCCTCCGCGCCCTGGTCCTCCAGCCCGACCCAGGAATAGGCGATGCGGATCGGCGTGCCGTGCATGTTGCCGTTGCGGAACTGCACCAGGCCGGGCTTGACCCGGTCCTCCTCCGACGGCGGCGCCAGTTCGCGGTCGCCGTCCACGTAGGCGCCGTTGGGGCCGACGATCTGGAAGTACACGCTGTCGACATCGTCCGCGCGCAGGATGTCGCGCGCCGAACCGGGCAGGCGCGGCGCCAGCTTGCCGTTTACTTCGTGGATTTGCTGCGCCAGCACGGTCACGCTGTCTTCCAGCGCGTGGTCGAAGGGCTGGTTGGCGATGGACTTGGCCACCAGGTAGGTGATCGCGATGCTCATCGGCCACAGCAGCAGCAGCGGGGCCAGCATCCAGTCCAGGATCTCGCCGAACAGCGAGTGCTGGATATCGTCTTCCTTGCCGGCGCCGGCGGGCTCCTGCCAGGACAGCTCTTCCTCGTCCTGCTCTTTGAGCGTGCCGGCGTCGCGCTGGTCCACGGCTTACTTGGCCTCGCCGCGCGGCGTTTCGCTGTATTTTTCCAGGCAATAGCCCAGCCCGCGCACGGTGGCGATGCGCACGCCGCCCACCTCGATCTTCTTGCGCAGCCGGTGCACGTAGACTTCGATGGCGTTGTTGCTCACTTCCTCGCCCCATTCGCACAGGTGGTCCACCAGCTGTTCCTTGGACACCAGCCGACCGGTGCGTGCCAGCAATATCTCCAGCAGGCCCAGTTCGCGCGCCGACAAGTCCAGCATCTGGTCGTTGATGTAGGCCGAGCGGCCCACCTGGTCGTAGCTCAGCGGGCCGTGCTTGATGATGGTGGAGCCGCCGCCCTGGCCGCGCCGGGTCAGCGCGCGCACCCGCGCCTCCAGCTCGGACAGCGCGAAAGGCTTGGCCATGTAGTCGTCCGCCCCCAGGTCCAGGCCGTTGACGCGCTGCTCGATGGAGTCGGCGGCCGTCAGGATCAGCACCGGCAGCAGCGAGGAGCGCGCGCGCAGGCGGCGCAGCACTTCCAGCCCGGACAGCTTGGGCAGGCCCAGGTCCAGGATCAGCAGGTCGAACTCCTGGGTGGACAGGGCGGTGTCGGCCTCCTGCCCGTTCTTCACGCAGTCGATCGCATAACCGGACTGGCGCAGCGAACGGGTCAGCCCGTCGGCCAGTACGCTGTCGTCCTCGGCAAGTAAAATACGCATAATGTCACCCGGCTTCAGAAGCTTCCATTGTGTTTCATTTCTCTCAAGGTGGCTAGCTTTTGATCTGCTGCAAACTCCGTTGAAAACAGTGCTTGCAAAAAGCACTGGTTTTTTATACAGTACCACCTGTACAGACCAACCTCTTGCCGAAAGATTAATCATGGACGATAAAAAAGGCGCAGTACCCGCAGCCGAAAAAGCCAAGGCCCTGGCCGCCGCACTGGCTCAGATCGAAAAGCAGTTCGGCAAGGGCTCCGTCATGCGCATGGACGCCAGCGCGCCGATCGAAGAAGTGCAGGTGGTCTCCACCGGCTCGCTGGGCCTGGACATCGCGCTGGGCGTAGGCGGCTTGCCGCGCGGCCGCGTAGTGGAAATCTACGGCCCGGAATCGTCGGGTAAAACCACGCTGACCCTGCAAACCATCGCTGAAATGCAAAAGCTGGGCGGCACCTGCGCCTTTATCGACGCCGAGCACGCGCTGGACGTGGGCTACGCGCAGAAGCTGGGCGTGAACCTGCACGAGCTGCTGATCTCGCAGCCGGACACGGGCGAACAGGCGCTGGAAATCTGCGACGCGCTGGTGCGCTCCGGTTCCGTGGACATGGTGGTGGTCGACTCCGTCGCCGCGCTGACGCCGCGCGCCGAGATCGAAGGCGACATGGGCGACTCGCTGCCGGGCCTGCAAGCCCGCCTGATGTCGCAGGCGCTGCGCAAGCTGACCGGCTCCATCAACCGCACCAACACCCTGGTCATCTTCATCAACCAGATCCGCATGAAGATCGGCGTGATGTTCGGTTCGCCCGAAACCACCACCGGCGGCAATGCGCTGAAGTTCTACGCCTCCGTGCGCCTGGACATCCGCCGCACCGGCTCCATCAAGTCGGGCGACGAGGTGATCGGCAACGAAACCAAGGTCAAGGTCGTCAAGAACAAGATCGCGCCGCCGTTCAAGGAAGCGCACTTCGACATCCTGTACGGCGCGGGCACCTCGCGCGAAGGCGAAATCATCGACCTGGGCGTGGAAGCGAAGATCGTCGAGAAGTCCGGTTCCTGGTACAGCTACAACGGTGAACGCATCGGCCAGGGCAAGGACAACGCCCGCACCTTCCTGGTGGAGCGTCCCGAACTGGCGCACGAGATTGAAAACAAGGTGCGCGCCTCGCTCGGCGTGCGCGCGCTGCCGGCCATGGGCGCCGACCCTGCGCCCAAGCTCAAAGCCGTAGAATAAAACCAGGGGCGGACCGGTCGGTCCGCCCTTTTCACATATGCCCATGCCTCCCGTCAGCCTCAAAGCCCGCGCGCTGCGCCTGCTGTCCGCGCGCGAGCACAGCCGCACGGAGCTGGCGCGCAAGCTGGCGCGCCACGCGGAAGAGGGCGACGATATCGAAGCGCTGCTCGACTTCCTCGAAAAGAACAACTGGCTGTCCGAGGAACGCTACGCCGAATCGCTGATCCACCGCCGCTCGGCGCGCTACGGCAACGCCCGCATCGTGGCCGAGCTGCAGCAGAACGGCATCAAGGGCGACGCGCTGAACGAACTGAAGGCCGGCCTGGCCGAAGACGAAACCGCGCGCTGCTGCGAAGTGTGGCGCCGCAAGTTCGGCGAACTGCCGCAGGACGCCCAGGAACGCAACAAGCAAATGCGTTTCCTGCTGCAGCGCGGCTTCTCCTCCAAGGCCATCCAGGCCGCTATGAAAGGCGTCGACCTCGATGAATACTGACGCCCGTGCGCAAGCGTAAAAGTCCCTGCGGCGGCTAAGGATTTGCAACTACTTGTTATATGCCACGTCGCAAGTCGCGCTTGGGTGTGCTACACTTTTGGGGTTTTTGCAGCACCGCGGGTGCGGTGGTTGTCCGTAGAAGCTGCGGCAACGTGCATTCTTGTTAAGAGAATAGTGCAAGGCTGCTTACTAAATTTGGCCGCGCGAGCGGCATCGGTCTTATGTCCCTGTCAACTCCAGTCTCCCGACGTGCGCTGCGGCACACGCGCGCAATAGACATCCAGGCGTTCGCGCGCGAGGATGGGCTATGGGATCTCGACGCCCATATCACCGACATCAAAGTAAACGCCACCAAGCTCGCCTCCGGCGTGCGCGACGGCGGCATGCCCCTGCACGACCTCTCCTTACGCATTACGGTAGACCGCCAACTGAACATCGTTGCCGCCGAAGCCGTCTCTGACGCGGTTCCCTATCCCGGTTTTTGCAACACCATCGGCCCTGCTTACGCGGCCCTGGTGGGACTGAACCTGATGAAAGGATTCCGGCATGAACTCAAGCAGCGCCTGCATGGCATCGCCGGCTGCACCCATCTGACGGAACTGGCCCAGATCCTGCCAACGGCGGCAGTCCAGGCCTTCGCTAACGATGTCTGGCCGACGCATGATGCGGCTAGCGACAACGTTCCGCATGAAAAGCCTTTCCAGCTCGACAAATGCCACGCCCTCCGCACCGACGGCGGGGCAGTTGCCCAGTTTTACCCGCGTTGGGTAGCCAAACCCGAGTTGGCCTAGCGCACGCACTATCCTAGTTTTTTAAACATAAACTTTAAACATCAGTTTCAATCAGAAGGGAAGCCAGCATGAAAATCCATGAGTATCAGGGCAAAGAAATCCTCCGAAAATTCGGAGTGACGGTTCCGCGCGGTATCCCGTGCCTGTCCGCAGACGACGCAGTCAAAGCTGCCGAGACGCTGGGCGGTTCGGTTTGGGTAGTCAAAGCGCAGATCCATGCTGGCGGCCGCGGCAAAGGCGGCGGCGTGAAAGTAGCCAAGTCCCTGGAACAAGTGAAAGAATACGCTGACCAGATCATGGGCATGCAGCTGGTGACCCACCAGACCAGCCCTGAAGGCCAGAAAGTACGCCGCCTGCTGATCGAAGAAGGCGCGGACATCAAGAAAGAACTGTACGTATCCCTGGTAACCGACCGTGTTACCCAGCGCGTCGTGCTGATGGCTTCCTCCGAAGGCGGCATGGACATCGAAGAAGTTGCCGAGTCCCACCCAGAACTGATCCACACCATCGCCATCGATCCTGCAGTTGGCCTGACCGACGCTGAAGCGGCCGGCATCGCCGCCAAGATCGGCGTACCGGAAGGTTCGATCGCCGACGCCGTCGCCAACCTGCAAGGCCTGTACAAAGCCTACTGGGAAACCGACGCATCGCTGGCCGAAATCAACCCGCTGATCCTGACCGGTTCGGGCAAAGTGATCGCCCTGGACGCCAAGTTCAACTTCGACGCCAACGCCCTGTTCCGCCAGCCGGAAATCGTCGCCTACCGCGACCTGGACGAAGAAGATCCAGCCGAAGTCGAAGCATCGAAATTCGACCTGGCCTACATCTCCCTGGACGGCAACATCGGCTGCCTGGTGAACGGCGCCGGCCTGGCCATGGCCACCATGGACACCATCAAGCTGTTCGGCGGCGAGCCAGCCAACTTCCTGGACGTAGGCGGCGGCGCCACTGCAGAGAAAGTCACCGAAGCGTTCAAGATCATGCTGAAGAACCCAGAGCTGAAAGCGATCCTGGTGAACATCTTCGGCGGCATCATGCGTTGCGACGTGATCGCCGAAGGCGTGATCACCGCATCGAAAGCCGTTTCGCTGAAAGTGCCTCTGGTGGTGCGCATGAAGGGCACCAACGAAGACCTGGGCAAGAAGATGCTGGCCGAATCCGGTCTGCCTATCATCGCAGCCGACACCATGGAAGATGCAGCCAAGAGCGTTGTCGCCGCTGCAGCCGGTCAAGCTTAATTAAGGAATCAACATGTCCATTCTGATCAATAAAGACACCAAAGTCGTCACCCAAGGCATCACCGGCAAGACCGGCCAGTTCCACACCCGTATGTGCCGCGAATACGCGAACGGCAAAAATGCCTTCGTCGCAGGCGTGAACCCGAAGAAAGCCGGCGAAGACTTCGAAGGCATTCCAATTTTCGCTAACGTAACCGAAGCGAAAAAAGAAACCGGCGCCAACGTTTCCGTGATCTACGTTCCACCAGCAGGCGCAGCTGCCGCCATCTGGGAAGCCGTGGAAGCCGAAATGGACCTGGCCATTTGCATCACCGAAGGCATTCCTGTCCGCGACATGATGGCCCTGAAGGACCGCATGGCCAAAGCCGGCTCGAAGACCCTGCTGCTGGGCCCTAACTGCCCAGGCCTGATCACCCCTGACGAAATCAAGATCGGCATCATGCCAGGCCACATCCACCGCAAGGGCCGCATCGGCGTGGTTTCCCGTTCGGGCACCCTGACCTATGAAGCAGTGGCACAGCTGACCGCCCTGGGTCTGGGCCAGTCGTCGGCAGTTGGCATCGGCGGCGACCCGATCAACGGTCTGAAGCACATCGACATCATGAAGGCCTTCAACGACGATCCGGATACCGACGCGGTCATCATGATCGGCGAAATCGGCGGTCCGGACGAAGCCAATGCTGCATATTGGATCAAGGACAACATGAAGAAGCCGGTAGTGGGCTTCATCGCCGGTGTCACCGCTCCTCCGGGCAAGCGCATGGGCCACGCCGGCGCGCTGATCTCCGGCGGCGCAGACACCGCGCAAGCCAAGCTGGAAATCATGGAAGCCTGCGGCATCACCGTCACCAAGAACCCGTCCGAAATGGCGCGTCTGCTGAAGGCAATGCTGTAATTCACTGTTTTAGTGAATAATAACGGGGAGCTTAGGCTCCCCGTTTTTTATTGCCTGGAGATTTTGCTTGGGGAAGATCATCATTTCGCGCGACGGCGTGGTGGAACAGGAAGTCCCGCTGAGCCGGGAACGGATGAGCATCGGCCGCCGCAGCCGCAACGACATCGTGCTGAGCCATCCGGCCGTCAGCGGCGAGCACGCCGTCATCACCACCATCCTCGACGAATCCTTCCTGGAAGACCTGCGCAGCACCAATGGCACCTTCGTCAACGGCCAGCGCGTGGGCAAGCACTTCCTGCAGCACCAGGACACCATCAAGATCGCCAGATACCGGATCGAATACCTGGCCGACGGCGTGCGCCCGGTTCCCGCACCGATGGGCGAGAGCGTCACCATCCCGGTCGCCCCTCCATACCGCCCGGGCTCCGCTCCGGCGGCCGCAAACGCGTCCACGCCCGCCGCCGCTGCGGCGCCTGCCGCGCTGTCCGCAGCATTACCCCCTGCCGCGCTTGGCCGCATTGAAGTGCTGAACGGCGCCAACGCGGGCAAGCAACTGGCGCTGACCAAACCGCTGACCACGCTGGGCCGGCCCGGCGTGCAGGTGATTGTCGTCTCGCGCGCGGCGGACGGCTATTCCGTGGTGCAAGCCGACGGCGACGCCATCGCCACCCTGAACGGCGCCGCCCTTGGCAGGCAGCCCCAACGCCTGCAAAACGGCGACGTGCTTGACCTGAGCGGCACGCAGATGGCATTCAAACAAGATTTAGCCTGACAAAAATCGTCAACTGCCAAACTTCGGCAGCCCGGCTGACAAAAATCGTCAGCCAGACGGGGCCGAAGTGACGAAAATTGGCGCAGATTACATGCAAAAGGCCGGTTTAGGACCTGGCACACCAATTGCTCTAACTCAAGTGTGGCACCAAACAACCAGTTCACCCCTTGAGGAGCAGCAAAATGAAATCCATGAAAATGATGAAGAAACAAGCCCAAGCCGGTTTCACCCTGATCGAACTGATGATCGTCGTGGCAATTATCGGTATCCTGGCAGCAGTGGCAATTCCTGCGTACAGCGACTACACCATCAAAGCCAAGGTCGGTAATGCACTGGGTTCGGTCAACTCCATCAAGACTGCGGTTGGTCTGTGCTCGCAAGAAGCCGGTGGCTCGTTCGACACCTGCGATACCGGCTCCGGCGGCGTTCCTGTTTTCACCCCAACTAAAGAAGTCGCCGGCGTAACCGTCACGAACGGTACCATTGTCTTGACCATGGGTACTGGCATCGGCACTGGTGTGGATGGTCTGCTCATTACCATGGCACCTACGCTGAACGGCTCGACGATTTCTTGGGATAACACGACCACGGTGACTCAACCTGCCGCACTGGCCGCCATTACGAAGAATAACGTTACCGCGGCAGCAGCCCCAGCCCCAGCCCCAGCGCCAGCCCCATAAGCTAACACCCCATCACCGCAGACGGCGCTCCGGCGCCGGCGCGAAAAAAAACCTGGCCTCGGCCAGGTTTTTTTGCTTTTATGCCTACACAATCTTCTGCCGGTCGGCGATCAGCGCTTCGTAGGTGAGGTTCTGCAGCAAGGTGTAATGCGTCGGGTCGAGATTCACGAACTGCACGCCATAGGTGAACACCTCCGGCTTGTCGCCCGCCGCAGGCTTGATCACGTTGATATTGCGGATGCTCGCGTGCGTGTTGACCAGCACCTGCCGGTTGCCCGGCTGCGCAATCAGCGTGAACGACAGTCCCACCATCGCATCATCCGATTCCAGTTGCCGCTTCGATTCGATCAGCGCCCCCGACACGCTCAGGTTCACCAGGAACACCGACACGCTGCCGCTGGTCTCGCAGCTCAGCTGCGCCGGAATATCCACCTTCACCCGCATCGCCGTGCGCAAGCTGGTACCCTGGATCTTCTCGGGGAAGGACAGGTGGGCGTAGAACAGCGGCCGCCCGAACACGCGCTGCACGATGGCCGAGAAGGAACATACGTTCACGCCCGAAAACACCCGTATGGTCAGCTTGTCCCCCTCGGTGACCGAGATGGGCGCGCCGCTTTCGAACGGCACCTTGACGATCATGTACTCGTCCTTCACCCAGCCGATCAGCGTGGAAAAGTGCTGGATCGGCTTCATGGTCCGGTGCGTGATGAACTGTATCCTCCCTCCGACCTGGAGGTTCATCTGTTCAAATTCATATTCCTGAGGCTTGATCTCGGCTGGCGTGCTACCACTGCTCATTCGTGCGCCCTTTTGTTGTTCCTATGTCTATGAAATCGATTATATACCGGGGGTAATATTTTTACAGTATTGCAATAATGACGCTCCTTTCTATACCATCGCAGCACTCCACCGTAACAATGCCGTGCCACATGATGATCCTGCCTGCCATCACATCCCTGTTGTTTCTGTTATTGCTCGCCGGGTATCCAACCGCCGCTGCGGCCGCGCCCCGGCCGCTGCTCATCGACTACACCCACACAGCCTGGACTGAGCTGGACGGCGCGCCGGCCGGCGCGACGAAGTTTGCGCAAGCGCCGGACGGCTGGCTGTGGATCTCCACTCCAACCGGCCTGTATCGCTTCGACGGCGTGCGCTTCGAGCGCACCGAGAAGGTCTACGGCCATCCGCTTGCCGCCAGCAACATCATGGGCCTGGCCACCACGCAGGATGGCGCAGTCTGGGTCGGCTACCGCGTCGGCGGCGTGTCGGTCTTCAGGAAGGACGGCGCGCACACCTATGGGGAAAGCGACGGCCTGCGAACAGTGGGCGTCATGCATATCGAAGCGGCGCCGGACGGGGCGGTCTGGGCCGCCATGCGCGACGGCGTGGCGGTGCTGCCCCCGGGCGGCAAGCGCTTCCAATACCTTGGCCCCGAAGCCGGCCTGCCGTCGCTGGGCGCGTTCCAGATCCTGTTCACCCGCGATGGCGTCACCTGGATCGGTACCAACACCGGGGCCTACTTCCGCCGGCCGGGCGAAACCCGCTTCAGCCAGGCATGGCCGCGCAAGGCGCTCGTGGCGCTGTGCGAAGCGCCCGACGGTGCCCTATGGGGCAACGATTTTGCAGGCGGCTACTACCGGATACACACCGTCGCCCCCGCCGCCGGGGAGGGACCCGTCAAGCCCGAGCTCGAAGGCTCGTTCATGCGCTTCGACCGGCAGGGCACCATGTGGATGATCCACCGCGACAGCCTGGAGCGCAGGCTGGCGCCCGACGGTCCCAGCCTGCCCGACCAGCGCCTGTCGAAACTGAACGGTATCAGCGGCCCCATGCTGGGCGCCTCATTCCTGGACCGCGAAGGCAATCTGTGGATCGGCACTTCGCGCGGCATAGACCGGCTGCGCCCGAACCGCTTGCGCACCATGCCCGTCGAGAAGCAGCTGGAGTTTCCGGCGCTGGTGGCCGGGCCGTCCGGCGACGTATGGGTGGGCGACTATTCGGGCGACGTGTGGAGCTACCGCGCCGAGGGCCGTGTCCGCCGCGAGGTCGCGGGGCCGATCACTGCCAGCTACACCGGCCCGGACGGCGTACTGTGGCTGGGCGGAATGGAAGGCGTGCAGCGCCGCGCGCCCGATGGCAGCGAGACGCTGATACGCTCGCCGGACGAGGTGAAAAGCCTGCGCATACACGCCATGCAGCAGGACCGCGACGGCGCCCTGTGGGTCTCCTTCTCGTCCGGCAAAGGCGTATACAAGCTTGTGCAAGGGGCATGGACGAAGCTGGGCGCTTTGCAGGGCATTCCCGCGCCGCTGATCACCACCATGGCGCTCGATGGCGAAGGCAACGTCTGGATGGGGCATCTGCGCAGCCAGATCACGGTCGCCGCACCAGGGCAGGTACGCCGGCTCGGGCCGCAACAGGGTTTGCAGATCGGGACCGCCTTGCATCTGTACTTCGACGGCAACACCATGTGGGCCGGCGGCGAAAACGGCGTTGCCGCCTACCGGGACGGCCGTTTCGTCCCCCTGCGCGGTGAACGCAGCGAGCAATTCAGGGGCGTGTCCGGCATCGTGCGCCTGCCCGGCGGCGACCTGTGGCTGAACGGGGCAGACGGCCTGTTCCGCGTTTCCTCAGCCGACCTCGGCGCGTGGCTGAACAGCGGCGCGAAGCCGGTGGCATTCGAGCGCTTCAATGCGCAGGACGGCATGCAGGGGCGCGCGCCGCAGTTGCGGCCGGTGCCCTCGCTGAGGCTGTCAAGCGAGGGCGCGTTGTGGTACGCCACCACCGGCTCGGTCGGCACCATCGATCCGGCCAGGATCCCGCGCAATCCGTTGCCGCCCCCGGTGGAAGTGGTCAGCGTGCTGTCCGGCGGCGTGCGCTACGCCATCCCGGATGCCGGCGCGCTGGCGCTGCCGCAGGGCACGCGCGACCTGCAGATCGACTTCACCGCGCTGAGCCTGTCGCTTCCGGAGCGCGTGCGGCTGCGCTATCGGCTGGCCGGGCTGGATCAAGCGTGGCAAGAGCCGGAAGGGCGGCGGCAGGCGTACTACACCAATCTGGCACCCGGCAAATACCGTTTCGAGGTCACGGCATCGAACGAAGACCATCTATGGAACACCAAGGGCGCGGCGCTGGAACTGGAAATACCGCCCACCTTCGTGCAAACCGGCTGGTTCAAGCTGCTGCTGGGTGCGCTCGTGCTGCTGCTGTTGTACGCGGCTTATGCGCTGCGCATACGCTATCTCACGCGGCGGATGCAGGAACGGCTGCAAGAGCGCCTGGCGGAGCGCACCCGCATCGCGCGCGCCCTGCACGACACCCTGTTGCAGAGCATGCACTCGTTGCTGATCTCCTTCGACGCGCACAGCCGCCACGTGGAGGAGGGCACGCAGGAGCGCACCCGCCTGGACCGTACCCTCAACCTGGCGGAGCAGCTGCTGGTGGAAGGCCGCGACCAGATCCTGGACTTGCGCGCGTCGGCCTCGCCGGACATGCTGGAGCTGACCCTCGAGCAGCTCGGCAAGGCGCTGGCCGACCACCGTCCGCATGCGTTCGCCATGCAGGTCGCCGGCACGCCGAGGCAGTTGCGCAAGGAAGTGCAGGATGAGATTTACGCCGTCGCGCGGGAGGCGCTGTTCAATGCTTCGCGTTACGCCGATGCCACGCGCATCGAACTGGAACTGGCGTATGGCGGCAGCGCCTTCGTGCTGCGCATCCGGGACAACGGCCGGGGGCTGGACGAGTCGGTGGCCGCTGCCGGCCACCGGCCGGGCCACTGGGGCCTGGTCGGCATGCGCGAGCGCGCCGGCGGCATCGGCGCCAGCCTGGAGATCGGCAGCAAGCCGGGCGCCGGCACCGAGATCACGCTGACGGTGCCCGGCAAGCGGGCGTACTGAGCCGCGTACTGAAAACTTAGCTGGTCGCGCTCCAGTCGCCGCTCTTGCCGCCGTGCTTTTCCATCACGCGGATATCGGACATCACCATGCCGCGGTCGACCGCCTTGCACATGTCGTACACGGTCAGCAGCCCCACCTGCACCGCAGTCAGCGCCTCCATTTCCACGCCGGTCTTGCCGTAGGTTTCCACCTGCGCAGTGCAGTGCACGCTGGAGGCGGCCTCGTCGGTGGTGAAGTCCACCGTCACGCGCGTCAGCGCCAGCGGATGGCACAGCGGCACCAGGTCGCTGGTGCGCTTGGCGCCCATGATGGCGGCGATGCGCGCGATCCCCAGCACGTCCCCCTTCTTTGCGCTTCCCGCTAAAATGATCGCCAGCGTCTCCGGTTTCATGCGGATACTGCCGGCGGCCACGGCGGTGCGGTGCGTTTCCTGTTTCGCGCCGACGTCCACCATGTGGGCCTGGCCGGTGGTGTCGAAGTGGGTGAGCTGGTCTGGGGCTGGAGTGCTGGTCATTGGAGTATAGTTCGTCAGTTGCAGGTATCGACAGGTATCATATCATTGTGAAATCAAAACGTTTTTTGCTGCGCTTGCTCCCTCTGGCTGCATCCCTGCTGTTGGCCGCCCCCACGGGCATGGCCCAGATGCCGCTGTCCAAGCCCCTGAATCTCCCCAGCCTCGGCGACACCGAGCGGCAGGAGCTGTCGCCGCTGATCGAGCGCAAGCTGGGCGAGGAGATCATGTATGACATCCGCAGCAACAAGGATTACCTCGACGACGCCCCCATCCTGGAATACCTGAACACGCTGGGCAATACCCTGGTGGCGGCCCATCCGGGCGCGCGCGGCGAGGCCAGCTTCAACTACTTCTTCTTCGCCGTGCGCGACGGCCAGCTGAACGCGTTCGCGCTGCCGGGTGGCTTCATAGCCGTGCATTCGGCGCTGCTGCTGGCGGCGCAGTCCGAGTCCGAACTGGCGTCGGTGCTGGGCCACGAAATCGGCCACGTGGCGCAGCGCCACATCGCGCGCCAGCTGGGGCAGCAGAAGCAGGACGCGCTGATCCCGCTGGCGGCCATGATCCTGGCCATCCTGGCGGCCAAGTCCAGTCCGGACGCGGCCATGGGGGTGATGATGGGCGGGCAGGGCCTGGCCATCCAGCGGCAGCTCAACTTCGGCCGCGATGCCGAACGCGAGGCGGACCGGGTCGGTTTCCAGATCATGGGCGAGGCCGGTTTCGACACCAGCGGCATGGTGGCTTTCTTCCAGCGCATGCAGACCGCCAGCCGCAACTACAGCGACCTGGTGCCGGCCTATCTGCTGACCCATCCGTTGACCACCGAACGCATCGCCGACATCCAGGCCCGCATCCGCGAGCAGCCCTACAAGCAGCGCCTCGACAGCCTGGCGTTCTACCTGGTGCGCTCGCGCGCGCGGGTGCTGCAGGATTTGAGCACGCAGGGGCTGGCGGAGTCGATCCAGTATTTCGAAAGCCTGATGGAACAGGACAACCGCCAGCAGAAGACGGCCGGCCAGTACGGCATGGCCTTCGCCATGTTCAAGAAGAACGATTTCGTGGCGGCGCAGCGCTGGCTGGACAAGGCCCGCGCCACCATCGAGGCGCCGATGCCGGCCGGCGTGTTCGGCATGGGCAAGCGCGACACGGCGCCGACCGTGTTCACCAGCCTGTCGCTCGATATCAAGCTGGCGCAGGAGTCGAATCAGGCGATGGTGGCGGCGGCCTTGAAGGAGGCGCTGGCGGCGCACCAGCAGTTCCCGTTGTCGCGCGGCATTGCGCACCAGTACGCGGAGGCGATGATACTGTCCGGCCAGCTGGAGGAGGCGGCGCGCTACTTGCGCGAGCAGGCGCAGTTCTACAAGGAAGAGCCGGAGGTGCACGATCTGCTGGCCAGGGCGTATGCGAAGCAGGGCAAGATGGCCTTGCAGCATATGGCGCTGGCGGAGTCGTACACTTTGCAGGGCGGCACGCTGGCGGCGCTGGACCAGCTGAACCTGGCGCGCAAGGCCAGCGATGCGTCCTTCTACGACCAGGCGCAGATCGATGCGCGCGAACGCGAGCTCAAGCAGCGGCGCAAGGATGCAATGGGGGACAAGTACAAGGAGCCGTAGGCGGCGCCTGGCGGACTACGCGCTGCGCGCTAATCCGCCCTGTGGGCGAGCGGGACGAGCGGGTAGCCGGCCGCGTAGCGCGGGTTCGGTGCGGAGCACCGTAAGCCGCCGGGCGTCAGGGCGCCGCGTCCGCTTGCGGCAGGCGCACGAAGCCGAAGCGGGCGGGGATGTCGTCGCGCCGCAGGCGCTGCACCGGCACCGTTGCACCGCCGGTGCGCAAGGTGAGCGCGGCGGTGGCCGCGCTGTCCTCGATCCATGCCAGCAAGGTGTCGTCGCCTACCGGGTGGCCATCCATCTGCAGCAGCTCCATCGCTTGCGCCACGTCGCGGTCGTCCAGCTGCGCCACCACGGCGCCGCGTTGCAGCAGCACCTCGCCGTCTTCCGTCAGATACGCCGCCTCCGGCCGGCCCAGCGCCTCGCCGGTGTGCAGCACAAAGCCCTGCGCCGGATCGGTGCGCGCCACGAACGGCGTGGTCTCCAAATTCAGATACACCCGCTGCGGGCCATTCTGGAAGTACCAGCAGCCGCGCTCGTCGCTGGCGTAGTTGCGCACGATGAAGCCCACCAGCGCGGCGTTGGTCAGCTTGTCGCCGGGCAGGTTGAAGTGCTGCGCGCGCTCGTCGCGCATGCGCCAGTTGCCGCGCGCATCCAGGCCGAGCCAGCCGTAGCAGTGCGGCACGTTCGGCCATTTGGCCAGCGCCTGTTTTACGATGTCATCCATGGTTCAAGCTTCGCACATCTGGCCACGGCCGGCCGCACGGCTGGCGGTTTCGCCTTCCAGGAAGTGGATCATGCGCCTGGGCAGCCAGTTGAGCGAACCGGGCGGGCGGCCCACGGCAAAGCCGACATGCCCGCCCTGTTCCGGATACTCCAGCAGCACGCCGGGCGCCGCCTTGCGCGGCAGGTGAATGCCGGGCAGGAAGGGGTCGTTCCTGGCGTTCAGCACCAGGGTCGGCACCGTGATGTCGAGCAGCACGTGCTTGGCGCTGGCGCGGTCCCAGTAGTCGTCCGTGTTGCGGTAGCCGTGCAGCGGCGCGGTCACCACGTTGTCGAAGGCGTACAGGTCGTCGGCGGCCATCAGCGCGTTCAAGTCGTACAGGCCGGGGAACTGCTTCAGCTTGGCCACGCACTTGGGCTTGAGCGTGTTCAGGAACATGCGCGTGTAGATGCGGTTGAAGCCGCGCGACAGCGATTCGCCGCCGCGCGCCAGGTCCAGCGGGGCCGACACGGCGCACGCCGCATCGACGATCTCGGCGCCATGCTGCGACTCGCCCAGCCAGCGCAGCAGCGCATTGCCGCCCAGCGACACGCCGGTGGCGTAGAAGCGGCTGCAGGCGGCATCCATGGCGCGCGCGTGCAGGCGACGGATGACCCATTCGATCTCGGCCGCGTCGCCGGAATGGTAGAAGCGCGGCGCCAGGTTGGCCTCGCCCGAGCAGCCCCGGAAATGCGGCACCGCGCCGGACCAGCCGCGTGCGCACACGTCGGCCATCAGCGCGCGCGCGTAGTGGCTGTCGGACGAGCCTTCCAGGCCGTGGAACAGCACCACGAAGGGCTGGCCGGGCTGGCCGTCGACGAAATCGACATCGATGAAGTCGCCGTCCGGCGCCTGCCAGCGCTCGCGGCGGAAGGCCACCGGCGGCTTGCTGATGCAGGTGGCGGGGTAGATGGTTTGCAGGTGGCCGCTGGGCAGCCACAGTGGTGCGGTGTAGTTCATGGCCCTGTACTCACAACGGAACTCGGCTGCGGCAACCTTAATGCAGCACCTGCTGCGGATTGTCCACCGGGATCGGGCCGGGCGCCACGGACACATGGCGCAGCACGATGCGCCAGCCCTTCGGCGTCTTGATGTAGACGTTGCTGGCCACCAGGTGGGCCGGCTCGCCGGTGGCGGCGGTGGTGCCTTCCACCACGGAGTGGATGGAACTCATCAGATTGTGCGTTTCATGCAACACCGCCGGCCGGATGTGCAGGCCGCCATGTTCCAGGATGATGGACCACGATTCGCGGATCGCGCGGTGCCCCACCAGGCGCGGACCGCCCGGGTGGATGCAGGCGATTTCCTCGTCGTCAGCCCACAGGGCCATCAGGGCTTCCACGTCGGCCCGGTTCAGCGCATCGTAAAAAGCGGCTTCGACTTCGCTTGCGCTACCGTTTAATTGCTTTTTTGGCATGGCAGCCTCCGGGCGTTGATGGAAAACATGCTGATGCTTAGTGGTGCGGCACCACCGCGCCCGGCTTCAGGCGGTAGGCGGTACCGCAGTACGGGCATTTGGCCACGCCATCATGGTTGAACTCCAGGAATACGCGCGGGTGCGAGGACCACAGCGGCATGGCTGGGTTCGGGCAATGGGCCGGCAGGTCTTTTCCGTCGAGCTCAACTGCAGCGGCTTGGGTGGCTTGGGTCATCTTGGCTATCTCCGTGAAACTTAGGCTGAAAACACCGATTTTAACGGATTCGCGCAATTCCAAGAATCATCGGTAGAATAGCACCTGATCTACAGTACCGGCCGATGGCGTTCGCTTCCACTGAAACGAGGCGCGCGTGGCAGGAAAACCACATGAACGAAGCCACGCCTGCCCCTGTTCCGGCCACCGCCGCCGCCACCGCCACAGTCACAGCCGCCGACGTAGCCCTGCACGACGAAGCCGCCTGGCGCGAGGGACTGCGCACCGGCATTCCCACCTTGTTCGGCATCGGCGCCTGGGGCCTGGTGGTGGGCGTGGCCATGGTCAAGAGCGGGCTGACGGTGCCGCAGGCGCTGGGCATGACCTTGATGGTGTTTGCCGGCTCGGCCCAGCTGGCCTCGCTGCCGCTGATCGCGGCAGGCGCGCCGATCTGGGTCATTTTCCTGACCGCGTTTGCCGTCAACCTGCGTTTCGTGATCTTTTCCGTCATCCTGGCGCCGCATTTCGCCGGCTTGCCGTGGCGCCAGCGCTTCGTGCTCGGTTATTGCTCCGGCGACATGACGGCCGCGCTGTTCCTGCAAAAATACCCCAGCGTGGAACCGGTGCGCGGCAAGGTCTCCTATCTGAAAGGCTTGATGTACCCCAACTGGGCCGCCTGGCAGATCGGCTCCATCGCCGGCGTGTTCCTGGGCAGCGCCGTGCCGGCCGAGTGGGGGCTGGGCTTCGCGGGCACCCTGGCCATCATCTGCATCATGGTGCCGCTGACGGCCAACCGGCCGGCCGTGGTCGGCGTGATCGTGGCGGGCGCGGTGGCGGTGGCCGGCGCCGGCCTGCCATACAAGCTGGGCCTGCTGGCCGCTGTCGTGATCGGCATGCTGAGCGCCATGGCGGTGGAAGAATTGACGGAAAAGCGCGGACGCCTGAAGGAAGACAAGCATGGCTGACTGGGAAATCTGGCTGACCATCGCGGCGCTGGCCATCGCCACGGCCGCCACGCGCGCCTCGTTCTGGCTGGTGGGGCACCACATCACCATCCCGAAACGGGTCAACGAAATGCTGCGCTATGCGCCGGCCTGCGCGCTGGCGGCCATCGTGGCGCCGGACTTGCTGCTGGCGCAGGACGGCGCGGTGCATATCGGCTTCGACAACCTGAAACTGGTGGCCGGCGCGGTCTCAATCGCGTTTTACGTGGTGCGCAGGAACATGCTGGAAACCATCATTTTCGGCATGCTGTTCTTCACAACCCTGAGACTGTTGCATATCTTCTAAGGGAATCGGGCCCGGCGTTGCGGTAGAATAGCGGTCTTTCCAACCTTCGTCCTTTGGGTAGCCATGCAAGCTGTTCTGAACTTCATTCGTCTGCAAGATCTGATCGACCAACATGCGCTGCAAGGCAAGCGCGTGTTCATCCGCGCCGACTTGAACGTGCCGCAAGATGACGCCGGCAACATCACCGAAGATACCCGCATCCGCGCCTCCGTGCCGGCCATCCGCGCCGCCGTGGCGGCCGGCGCCAAGGTCATGGTCACCTCGCACCTGGGCCGCCCCACCGAGGGCGAGTTCAAGCCGGAAGACAGCCTGGCGCCGGTCGCCAGGCGCCTGGCCGAGCTGCTGGGCCAGCCGGTCGAACTGAAGCAGGACTGGGTGGACGGCGCCGGTCTGGAAGGCCTGCAGGCCGGCCAGGTGGTGCTGCTGGAAAACGTGCGTGTGAACAAGGGCGAAAAGAAGAATGCCGACGAGCTGGCGCAGAAGATGGCCGCCCTGTGCGACGTCTATGTCAACGACGCGTTCGGCACCGCGCACCGCGCCGAGGCCTCCACCCACGGCATCGCCAAGTTCGCGCCGGTGGCTGCCGCCGGTCCGCTGCTGGCGGCCGAGCTGGACGCGCTGGGCAAGGCGCTGGGCGCCCCGGCCCGTCCGCTGCTGGCCATCGTGGCCGGCTCGAAAGTGTCGTCCAAGCTGTCCATCCTGAAGGCGCTGTCCGAGAAAGTGGACGGCCTGATCGTCGGCGGCGGCATCGCCAACACCTTCATGAAGGCGGTCGGCCTGAACATCGGCAAGTCGCTGGTGGAAAACGACCTGGTGGCCGAAGCCAAGGCCATCATCGACATCATGGCCGCGCGCGGCGCCGAAGTGCCGATCCCGGTGGACGTGGTGTGCGCCAAGGAATTCTCGCCAACGGCGGCGGCCACCATCAAGGATGTGGCCGACGTGGCGGACGACGACATGATCCTGGACATCGGCCCGAAAACGGCCAAGCTGCTGGCCGACAAGATCGCCGCGGCCGGCACCGTGGTGTGGAACGGCCCGGTTGGCGTGTTCGAGTTCGACCAGTTCGGCGAAGGCACCAGGACGCTGGCGCTGGCCATCGCCAGTTCCAAGGCATATTCGATTGCCGGTGGCGGCGATACGCTGGCGGCGATTGCAAAATATGACATTACCGATAAAATTGGTTATATCTCGACCGGTGGCGGCGCTTTCCTGGAGTTCCTGGAAGGCAAGACTCTGCCTGCGGTGGAAATCCTGACCCAGCGTTTCAACAAGTAAAACCTGGGGGCGGACCCGATGGGTCTGCCCCGCCCGTCGCATCTGCTTGTCCGCTCCCAGCAAAGGAACTCTATGTCCCGTGGTACCAAAATCGTCGCCACCATCGGCCCCGCTTCCACCGACTTCGCCATCCTGGTCAAAATGATACGGGCCGGCGTGGACGTGGTGCGGCTGAATTTCTCGCACGGCAAGGCGCAGGACCATATCGAGCGCGCCGCGCTGGTGCGCAAGGCGGCCGCCGAGTGCGGCCGCGAGGTGGCGATCATGGCGGACATGCAGGGCCCGAAAATCCGCATCGGCAAGTTTGAAAGCGGCAAGATCGAACTGGCCAACGGCGACCAGTTCATCCTCGACGCGAAGTGGGGCGAGAACGGCGAACTGGGCAACCAGGAGCGCGTGGGCCTGGACTACAAGGCGCTGCCGACCGACGTGCGCCCGGCCGACGTGCTGCTGCTGAACGACGGCCTGATCGTGCTGGTGGTGGAGCGCGTCAGCGGCAGCGAAATCCACACCACCGTGAAAATCGGCGGCGAGCTGTCCAACAACAAGGGCATCAACCGCCACGGCGGCGGCTTGACCGCGCCGGCCCTGACGGCCAAGGACATGGAAGACATCAAGACCGCGATGAGCTTCCAGGCCGACTACCTGGCCATTTCCTTCCCGAAAAACGCCACCGACATGGCGATGGCGCGCCAGCTGGCCAACATCGCCGGCGAGCCATACCGCCACAAGGCCATGATGATCGCCAAGATCGAGCGCGCCGAAGCGATTCCGGCGCTGCAGGAGATCCTGGACGCGTCCGACGGCATCATGGTGGCGCGCGGCGACCTGGCCGTGGAAGTGGGCAACGCCGCCGTGCCGGCGCTGCAAAAGCGCATGATCAAGATGGCGCGCGAATCGAACAAGCTGGCCATCACCGCGACCCAGATGATGGAGTCCATGATCGTCAACGCGGTGCCGACCCGGGCCGAAGTGTCCGACGTGGCCAACGCCGTGCTGGACGGCACCGACGCCGTCATGACCTCGGCCGAAACGGCCTCCGGCAAGTACCCGATCGAGACCGTCGAAATGATGGCCGCGATTTGCGTCGAGGCCGAGCAATCCGAATACAACAAGCTGGACGCCGATTTCCTCAACGTCCGTTTCACCCGCATCGACCAGTCCATCGCCTACGGCGCGCTGTTCACCGCGCACCACCTGCGCGTGAAGGCCATCGTGGCGCTGACCGAATCCGGCTCCACCGCGCTGTGGATGAGCCGCCACAGCATCGACACGCCGATTTTCGCGCTCACCCCGAGCGTGACCACCGCCCGCAAGGCCTCGCTGTACCGCAACGTGCGCGCCTACCAGCTGGCGCAGGGCGATTCGAGCGAAGTGGTGCTGCACCAGGTCGAAGAGCTGCTGGTGGAGTACGGCATCGTCAAGAAGGGCGACATGATCGTGGTCACCTGGGGCGAGCCGATGGGCCAGGTGGGCGGCACCAACGCATTGAAGATAGTGAAGGTGGGGGAATTCTCCCCGGCCTGATCACGTACCGATTTTTTTATTGTTTGGAGTAATACCATGTCCCTCGTATCCATGCGTCAGCTGCTGGACCATGCCGCCGAAAACGGCTATGGCATCCCAGCCTTCAACGTCAACAACCTGGAGCAGGTGCAGGCCATCATGGCTGCCGCCGATGCCCTGAACAGCCCGGTCATCATGCAAGCATCGGCCGGCGCCCGCAAATACGCCGGTGAAGCCTTCCTGCGCCACCTGATCGACGCCGCCGTCGAAGCCTATCCGCACATCCCGGTCGTCATGCACCAGGACCACGGCCAGTCGCCGGCGGTCTGCATGGCCGCGATCCGCTCCGGCTTCACCTCGGTGATGATGGACGGTTCGCTGGAAGCGGACGGCAAATCGGTGGCTTCCTACGACTACAACGTGGAAGTGTCGCGCGAAGTGGTCAAGTTCTCGCACGCCATCGGCGTGACGGTGGAAGCCGAACTGGGCGTGCTCGGTTCGCTGGAAACCATGAAGGGCGACAAGGAAGACGGCCACGGCGCCGACGGCACCATGACCCGCGAGCAGCTGCTGACCGACGTGGCCCAGGCCGCCGACTTCGTGCAGCGCACCCAGTGCGACGCGCTGGCCATCGCCATCGGCACCTCGCACGGCGCCTACAAGTTCACCCGCAAGCCGACCGGCGACATCCTGGCGATCGACCGCATCAAGGAAATCCACGCCCGCATTCCGAACACCCACCTGGTGATGCACGGCTCCTCGTCGGTGCCGCAGGAACTGCTGGCCATCATCCGCGAATTCGGCGGCGACATGAAGGAAACCTACGGCGTGCCGGTCGAAGAGATCCAGGAAGGCATCCGCCACGGCGTGCGCAAGATCAACATCGACACCGACATCCGCCTGGCCATGACCGCCGCCATCCGCAAATACCTGTTCGAGAACCCCGCCAAGTTCGACCCGCGCGACTACCTGAAGCCGGCCCGCGCCGCCGCTGAAGAGATCGTCAAGGCGCGCCTGCTGGCGTTCGGCTGCGAAGGCCAGGCCGGCAAGATCAAGCCGCTGCCGCTGGAAAAAATGGCCGAGCGTTACAAGGCCGGCGCCCTGGCGCAGATTGTGAAGTAAAATTCTGTCTGGAACGGGCCGGGGGATTCCCCGGCCCGATTTTCTTGACCGGCGGGCACGCAGGCCCGCGCGCCGGTTTCGCTTTGTCTCGCTTTATCACATCACCCTCCCCGCTATGAACAGCCTTTACCAATCCTCCATCAAATCCCTGCCACTGCTCGGCCATGGCAAAGTGCGCGACAACTACGCTGTCGGCGACGACAAGATCCTGATCGTCACCACCGACCGCCTGTCGGCCTTCGACGTTGTCATGAACGAACCGATTCCCGGCAAGGGCATGGTTTTGAACCAGATGAGCGACTTCTGGTTCGAGAAACTGGGCCACATCGTGCCGAACCACCTGACCGGCGTGGCGCCGGAATCCGTGGTGGCCGCCGATGAAGTGGAGCAGGTAAAGGGCCGCGCCGTGGTGGCCAAGCGCCTCAAGCCCATCATGGTGGAAGCGGTGGTGCGCGGCTACATCATCGGCTCCGGCTGGAAGGATTACCAGGACACCGGCAGCATCTGCGGCATCGCGCTGCCGGCCGGCCTGAAGCAGGCTGAAAAGCTGCCCGAGCCGCTGTTCACCCCGGCCGCCAAGGCCGACCTGGGCGAGCATGACGAAAACATCAGCTTTGCCGAAATGGAAAGCCGCATCGGCGCCGAACTGGCCGCCAAGATGCGCGACACCAGCATCGCCCTGTACCGGGCGGCCGCCGAATACGCCGCCACCAAGGGCATCATCATCGCCGACACCAAGTTCGAATTCGGCCTGGACGAAAACGGCGTGATGCACCTGATGGACGAAGTGCTGACGGCCGACTCGTCGCGCTTCTGGCCGGCCGATTCCTACCAGCCCGGCATGTCGCCGCCGTCGTTCGACAAGCAGTTCGTGCGCGACTACCTGGAAACGCTGGCCTGGGGCAAAACCGCACCGGCGCCTGCGCTGCCGGCCGACGTCATCGCCAAAACCCAGGCCAAGTACTTCGAAGCCATCGAACGCCTGACCGGCGAGAAGCTGAAGGTATAAGCATGGCCGATCAGAACAAGCCTGTCGTCGGCGTCATCATGGGTTCGTCCTCGGACTGGGACGTGATGCAGAACGCGGTGTCCATCCTCAAGCAGTTCGGCGTGCCGTTCGAGGCGCAAGTCATTTCCGCGCACCGCATGCCCGACCAGATGTACGCCTACGCCAAGAGCGCGCGCGCGCGCGGCCTGCGCGCCATCATCGCCGGCGCCGGCGGCGCGGCCCACCTGCCCGGCATGGTGGCCGCCATGACCATCGTGCCGGTGCTGGGCGTGCCGGTGCCGTCCAAGTACCTGCGCGGCGAGGACTCGCTGCTGTCCATCGTGCAGATGCCCAAGGGCGTGCCGGTGGCCACCTTCGCCATCGGCGAAGCGGGCGCCGCCAACGCCGCGCTGACGGCGGTGGCCATGCTTGCCGCCACCGACGACGCGCTGGCCGACAAGCTGGAAGCGTTCCGCGTCCAGCAAACCGGCGTGGCCCAGGCCATGACCTTGCCGCTCCACGACTTTGCCGCTTGAATGGTGCGCTTGAATAATGAGTAATCCCAAGTCTTCACCGCAGGCGGCCCGCCAGCCTGCAACCGCGCTGGCCCCGTTCCTGCCCACCGCCAATCCGCAAGCCTGGCTGGGCGTCATGGGCGGCGGCCAGCTGGGCCGCATGTTCGCGCAAGCCGCGCAAAGCATGGGCTACCAGGTGGCCGTGCTGGAACCGTCCGACGACTGCCCGGCAGGGCAGGTCGCGCAGCGCCTGATCAACGCCGGCTACAGCGACGGCCCCGGCCTCGACGTGCTGGCCGCGCAGTGCTTCGCCGTCACCACCGAGTTCGAGAACGTGCCGGCCGACAGTCTGTCGCGCCTGGCGCAGCACGTCTTCGTTGCGCCCGACGCGCACGGCGTGTCGGTGGCGCAGGACCGCATCGCCGAGAAACGCTTTTTCGTCGATTGCGCGGCCAAGTCCGGCGTGCAGCCGGCGCCGCACAAGGTGATCGCCTCGCAGGACGACATCGACGCCATCGGCGACGCGTTGCTGCCGGGCATCCTGAAAACCGTGCGCATGGGCTACGACGGCAAGGGCCAGGTGCGCGTGCGCTCCCGCGAGGACGTGCGCGCCGCGTTTGAATCCATGGGCAAGGTGACCTGCCTGCTGGAGAAAATGCTGCCGCTGGCCTACGAAGTGTCGGTGCTGACCGCGCGCGGTGCGGACGGCCAGTCGGTGGTCTACCCGATCGCCGAAAATGTGCACCGCGACGGCATCCTGTTTACCACCACCGTGCCGGGCCCGAATGTGTCCGACGACTGCGCGAAAAAGGCGCAGGCGGCGGCGCAAGCCATCGTGGCCGAACTGGGCTACGTGGGCGTGCTGTGCATCGAGTTCTTTGTGCTGGCCGACGGCTCGCTGGTGGTCAACGAGATGGCGCCGCGCCCGCACAACAGCGGCCACTACACCATGGACGCCTGCGTCACCAGCCAGTTTGCGCAGCAGGTGCGCGCCATGGCGCGGCTGCCGCTGGGCGACGTGCGCCAGCATTCGCCGGCCGTGATGCTGAACATCCTGGGCGACGTCTGGTTCAGCGACGAGTCGGACGCCACGCGCGAGCCGGCCTGGGACCAGGTGCTGGCGCTGTCCGGCGCCAATCTGCACCTGTACGGCAAGGACGACCCGCGCCGCGCGCGCAAGATGGGCCATGTGACCTTCGTCGCGCCTACGCTGGCGGAGGCACGGCGGCAGCTGGAAGCGGCCTGCGCCATCCTGGGCATCGCACCGTGACCGCAGCGATCGACCTGGCCGCCATCCGCGCGGCCGCCGTGCTGCTGGAAGCGGGCAAGCTGGTGGCGTTTCCCACCGAGACCGTGTACGGCCTCGGTGCGGACGCCGAAAACCCGCAAGCGGTGGCGGCCATCTACGCCGCCAAGGGCAGGCCGCAGGACCATCCGGTCATCGTGCACGTGGCGCCGGGCGCCGACCTCGGCTACTGGTGCAGCGACATCCCGGCCGAGGCCTACCAGCTGGCCAAGGCCTTCTGGCCCGGCCCGCTGACCATGATCCTCAAGCGCAACGCCCATATCCCGGACGCCGTGTCCGGCGGCCAGGACACGGTGGGCATGCGCTGCCCGTCGCACCCGGTGGCCATCGCCTTGCTGGCCGCCTTCAAGGGCGGCAAGGGCGGCGTGGCCGCGCCGTCGGCCAACAAGTTCGGCAACGTCAGCCCGACCACCGCGCAGCATGTGCGCGACGAATTCGGCGCCATGGTGCTGGGCGAGGCGGAAGCGGCCGAAGCCGCCGCCCACGCCTACGCCGCCGCCATCACCGCCAGCATGGCGGACCCGGCCGATGCAGCCGCCGGCGCGGCGTCGGCCGCCGGCGCGCTGCGCCTTGCCGTGCTCGACGGCGGTTCCAGCCAGGTCGGCATCGAATCGACCATCCTCGACCTGTCGCGCCTGGCCACGCACGGCCCGGTGCTGCTGCGCCCCGGCCATATCGGCGCGCAGGACATCGCCGACGTCATCGGCGCCATGCCCAACCTGCCCGACCAGAGCGCCCCGCGCGCCTCCGGCACGCTGGAATCGCACTACGCGCCCAAGGCCCCGGTCGTCCTGGCCGACAGCGCGGTGCTGCCCGACCTGCTGGCCAAGCTGGCCGCCAAGGGCCGCAAGGCAGCCGTGATCCATTATTCGGCCCTGCCGCAGGCGAAGCAGGGGCCGCACCAGCAAATGCCGCCGGACGCCGCCGGCTATGCCTTCGGCCTGTACGCCGCGCTACGCGCCATGGACCAGACCGGCGCCGAGTTGATCCTCGTCGAAACGCCGCCACAAAACGACGCATGGCTGGGCGTCAATGACCGACTCCGGCGCGCAGCTTTCGGTTCTTCTGGTATTGTTGAGACGTTCCTGCAATAGTGAAAGGGAACCACGCCGGAGCGGTCCGGCGCGCATAACAAGAAGAGGAGGTCGCCATGACCCGAACCTTGTATGCCTGGCTGGCGGCGATCCTTGCCGCCGCACCTGCAAGCTCGCCGGCCCAGGACGCGCCGCCGCCGTTCGCGCCGGTCAGCATGCCCCGGCCGGGCGCCGCCTCCGCGCCGCCTCCTGCTGCCATCCCGTCCGCCCCCGCAATTGCCACCCCGACCGCCCCTGCAAGCGCCCGCGCGGTCCACAAGACGGTGCCATCGGCCGCCATGTCCGTGCAGCCGGCGGCCCCGCGCGGCACCTTGCTGGCCGGTCCCGCCGTGGTGCCGATCGACCTGGTCACCGACAAGGTCGACAAGCTTGAAGCTGCGCTGCTGCGCACGCTGCTGGAACGGCGCGACGGCCTGCTGGCCGTCACCGGCGAGCCGCGCTGCACCATCGCCGTCCACAGCCTGCGCTACCAGACCGTGGGCGGGCAGGGCGAGCCGGCCGACGCCGGCGGCGTCATCATGCTGCCCTCCGGCGCCGATCCGCAGTGCAGCGGCCCCCGCCCGGTACTGCTGTACGCCCACGGCACCGTGCTCGACAAGACCTTCAGCATGGCGCGCCTGAACGGCGAAGCGCGCCTGGTCGCCTCCATGTTCGCGGCCCAGGGCTATATCGTGGTGGCGCCGGACTACGCCGGCTACGGCAACTCCAGCCTGCCTTACCACCCCTACCTGAACGCCGAGCAGCAGGCCGGCGACATGGTGGACGCGCTGCGCGCCGCGCGCACCGCCTACGCCGTGCTCGGCGCCAAGGCGTCCGCCCAGCTTTTCCTGACCGGCTACTCCCAGGGCGGCTTCGTGGCGCTGGCCACGCAGCGCGCCATCCAGCTGCACCACGCGGACGAATTCACCGTCACCGCCACTGCGGCGCTGTCCGGCCCGTATGCGCTGGTGAGAATGGCCGACGGCATCTTCAGCGGTCGCCCCAACACCGGCGTCACGTCCTATCTGCCGCTGCTCACCACCTCCGGCCAGCGCGCCGGCGCCGCCCTGTACGCCGCGCCGGAAGACCTGTACGAAGCGCGCTACGCCAGCGGCATAGAAAGCCTGCTGCCCAACAAGGTCCGGCTGGACGACCTGGTCAGGAAGGGCCGGCTGCCCAAGGGCGGCGCCCTGTTTGCGCGCGACTCGCAGCCGCAGGCGGCGGACGCCTCCGCCTTCTTCGCGGACAGCAACCTGGTGCGCACCAGCTACCGCAATGCCTACCTGCAAGACATGGCCAGCAACCCCTGCGAGCGCGACCCGGCCGAACCGCTGGCCTGCGCGCCCCAGCACAATCTGCGCAAATGGATGCAGAAGAACGACTTGCGCACCTTCACGCCGACCTCGCCGCTGATGCTGTGCGGCGCCGGCAAGGACCCGGTGGTGCCGTTCGCGAACGCCGTCGCCACCCATGCCTACTTTGCCGCGCATGGCGCGGCAGCGGTGCTGGTGGACCTGGAAACGCCGCTGCCGGACGATCCTTATTTGCCGTTCAAACAAGGTTTCGCGCGAGAACGCGACACGATGCGCGCCGATGCTGTCAAAAAGGGTAGCGATCCTGTCAAGGCGGTGTCCGATCGATACCACAGCCGGCTGGCTGCGCAGTTCTGCCTGATGTCCGCGCGCAGCTTTTTCCAGTCCGCAATGCCCTGACTCTGCTATGCTGATTTGACAGAAAAATCGGCGGAGTTGGCATGTTTTACCAGAAGTTTTTGACAGTTTCACTACTGGCGGTTGCAGTGGCCGCTTGCGGTGGCGGCAGCGCAGGCAGTGGCAGTGGCGGCGGCAACAGCGGCGCGCCGGGCGGCACCAGCCCCGTGGTGGTGGCGCCGCCGCCATCCCAGCGCGGCACCCTGGTGGGCGGCCCCACGGCGGTCGCTGCCTACGACGCGCAAGCGCTCAAGCAGCTGCTTGACAGCGCGCAGAGCGGCGCCAGCAGCATCACCAGCACGCCGCTGTGCGCCGTCAGCACCTATAGGCTGCGCTATCGCACCATCGGTTCGGCCGGCGAAGACACCGACGCCAGCACCGCCCTCATGCTGCCGTCCGGCGCCGATCCCGCCTGCACCGGTCCGCGCCCGGTGCTGCTGTACGCGCACGGCACCTCGCCGCTGAAGTCCTACGATATGAGCAAGCTGGACGGCACCGAGGCGCGCCTGATCGCCGCCATCTTCGCCGCGCAAGGCTACATCGTGGTCGCGCCCAACTATGCCGGCTACGCCGGCTCCTCGCTGGGCTACCACGCCTACCTGGACGCCGAGCAGCAATCGGCCGACATGGTGGACGGCCTGCGCGCGGCCCGGGCCGCGTTCAGCGCTGTCGGCGCCAGCGCCTCGGCGCGGCTGTACGTCACCGGCTATTCGCAGGGCGGCTACGTGGCGCTGGCCACGCAGCGCGCCATGCAGACGCGCCACGCCGCCGAGTTCACGGTAACCGCCGCCGCCGGCCTGTCCGGTCCCTACGCGCTGCTCAAATTCGGCGACGCCATGTTCGGCGGCGCGCCCACGCACGGCGCCACCGCCTTCCTGCCCATGCTGGTCAACGCCGGCCAGCACGCCGGCGCGCGCCTGTACGCCAGCCCCGGCGAGATGTACGAGGCGCCGTACGCCTTCGGCGTCGAAGACATCCTGCCCGGCACGCTCAGCCTGGGCGACCTGGCCAGCCTGGGCAAGCTGCCCACCAGTGCCTTGTTCGCCTTGGATTCCATGCCGCAGGCGGACGGCAGCAAGGCCTACTTCAATGACGGCAACCTGGTCCGCACCAGCTACCGCGATGCCTACACGGCCGACCTGCGCGCGCGGCCCTGTGACGCTAGCGGGACTGCCGCCGCCGACGCGCTGGCCTGCGCGCCCCAGCACCCGCTGCGCCTGTGGCTGCAGAAGAACGACCTGCGCAATTACGCGCCGGCCGCGCCGCTGCTGTTGTGCGGCGGCGACGCCGATCCCCTGGTTCCCTATTACAACACCAGCGCGGCGGCCGACCATTTCCGCGCCCGCAATCCGGGCGGCACGCTGCACGTGGTGAACCTCGACGCCACCCCGTCGCTGTTCGGCGACGATTATTCCCAGCCCAAGCTGGGCTTCCTGGCCGCCAAGACGGCGGTGCGCGCCAATGCCGCCGTCAGCGGCGGCTCGGGCGACGCCGCCGTGCGCGACGCCTACCACGCCGGCCTGGTGGCGCCGTTCTGCCTGCGCGCGGCGCGCGACTTCTTCCGTGCCCGGTGAAATGTATCCTGAGTGAAATGTATCCGTACTGTAATTATTTGACGCTTTAGTCTAAACTGCCCAATTTACAAAATTGCGCTATACAACCCCTGCCGGGGCTGGCATATTAATCGGGTTGCAAATAGCACGCCCGTGCGTTTAAAACAAGAATATTCTTTTCAGGAGATACAATGCGTCACACCAAACTCGCCCTGGCGGTCATGGCCGCGGCAATTCTGGCCGCTTGCGGCAGCGGCAGCCCAACCGGCGGCGACCAAACCCTCAAAGTCAAATTCGCATCCCAGGTGTCGTTCGGCGACAGCCTGTCCGACGTCGGCACCTACAAGGTCGGCACCGTGGCAGCCCTGGGCGGCGGCAAGTTCACCATCAACGGCAACAACACCGCCGCCAATCCCGCGCTGACCGGCAAGATCTGGATCGAGCTGCTGGCGGCCCAGTTCGGCCTGCCGGCCCCCTGCGCGGCGCAGACCGGCCTGGAAGGCAACGCGGCCAAGGGCTTCAGCGTGCCGGTGCAGAACCACACCGGCTGCTACGCCTACGGCCAGGGCGGCTCGCGCGTCACCAACCCGGTGGGCGACAACCACAAGTCCACCGGCAGCGACGTCGGCGCGCTGACCGTGCCGGCCGTGACCCAGGTGAAAAACCACTTGGCGGCCGTGGGCGGCAAGTTCAAGGGCGACGAGATCGTCTTCATGTGGAGCGGCAATAACGACCTGCTGCTGGGCCTGGAGCACCTGTCCACCGCCGCCACCGCCGCCGGCGCCGCCGCCGGCAACACCGCCTTCGCCAACAGCCTGGTGGCCCAGCTGGCGGCCGGCGCGACCAACCCGCAAACGGCGGCAGCGTCCATCGGCCTGGCCCTGGCCACCGAAAACGCGCGTCCCGGCAAGACCGAGACCTCGGTGGTGACCGCCGCCGTGACCGCCGCCGTCATGGCCGGCAACACCGCCGCCGCGGTGCCGGCCAACCAGCTGGCCATCGTCACCAAGGCCAAGGCAGACGGCGCTGCCGCCGGCGCCAAGGCTGGCGCCGACTACGCCGCCGCCAACGGCCCGGCACTGGTGCCGGTGATGATCACCGCCGCCAAGGAAGTTTCGGCCCTGGTGAAGACGCAGATCCTGGCCAACGGCGCCAAGTACGTGGTGGTCAACAACATCCCGGACGTGGCCAACACGCCGTCCGGCCTGTCGCGCTCGGAATCGACGCGCACGCTGATCAACGCCATGGTAAAGGGCTTCAACGATACGCTGACCGCCGAACTGGGCACCACCGACGGCGTGCTGATCATCGACACCTACAGCGTCAGCCATGACCAGGCCACCAACCCGGGCCCGTACGGCCTGACCAACGTCAAGGAAACCGCTTGCGACCTGACGGCGGCCAAGAACCCGCTGAGCAGCTCGCTGACCTGCAACGGCTCCAACCTGAAAGCCGGCGACGTCAGCCACTACTCGTACGCCGACACCGTGCACCCGACCCCGTTCCTGCACTTCCTGCTGGCGCGCTACGTGTCGGAAAAAATGGTCGTCAAGGGCTGGCTGTAATCACTGCAATTCTGGAGACATAACAAGATGAAAATTCGTTTCAATAGCGCTGTCAAAATGCTGGCGCTGGCTGCCGCCATGGGCGCCGCCTCGGGCGCGTCGGCGCAGGCGGCCGGCGAATGGGTGGTGAAAGCCGGTATCAACAAGATCACGCCCAAGGTCAAGAGCGGCAACGTCAGCGCCCCGGCGCTGCCGGAGAGCAAAGCCGACATCGGCGCGGACACCCAGCCGATCTTCACCATCGGCCGCATGCTGACCGATAACATCTCGGCCGAACTGGACCTGGGCTTGCCGTACAAGCACAAGATCTATGGCGCCGGATCGCTGGAAGGCACGGGCCAGCTGGCCACCTCGGAAGTGCTGCCGCCCACCGCCTTCCTGCAATACCGCCTGTTCCAGCCGACCGCCACGATCCGTCCTTACGCCGGCGTCGGCCTGACCTACGCCTACTTCCGCAAGGAAACCGGTTCCGGCCAGCTGACCGCGCTGCTCAACCCGGGCGGCCCCGCGTCGACCTTCACGATGAAGAACAAGTGGGCCGCCAGCGTGCAACTGGGTGCCACCATGGCCATCAACGCCAAGTGGTTCGCGGACGTGAACGTGGTCAAGACCAGGCTCAAGACCACCGCCAGCTACTCCACCGGCCAGACGCAGGAAGCGCGCCTGGACCCGACCGCCGTTGCCATCATGCTCGGCACCCACTTCTAAGCCGCGGCAGACGAAAAAAAAACCGCCTCACGGCGGTTTTTTTTTCGTCCGGGCCCGGCTTACTGGAAAGCCTGGATGCCGGTCTGGGCGCGGCCCAGGATCAGCGCGTGGATGTCGTGCGTGCCTTCATAGGTGTTGACCACTTCCAGGTTCACCATGTG